>NZ_LXHX01000091.1:0-116407 GCF_001649495.1 Emticicia sp. MM
AGAATATCTTTTTTCTATCAATCAGCCTTTAATTTACTCAAAAAATGGGGTAATGGTCATTGAACGTAAAGATGGTTCTATTGAAACAATTTGATGAATATTTATATCATAGCTAACCTTCTCCCAACTTCCCCCCTTCATCAACCAACACATGAAAAAACTACTCCTTCTCTTACTTCTTAGCCTAAATCTTTTCGCTCAAAGTACCGAAGATAAAATCAAGGCTTTGATTCCCGAACTTGATGCGAAGTTTCAAGATTTTAAGGTCAAAAGTCATTTATCGAGCGTGGCGTATGCAGTTTTGCTTGATGGCAAAATTATTTATCAGAGCAATAGCGGTATTGTCAATTACAAAACCAATAAAACCGCTGATAATCAGTCGGTTTATCGCATTGCTTCGATGTCGAAAAGTTTTGCTTCGGTGGCTATTTTGCAACTCCGAGATGCAGGAAAACTCAAACTCGACGACCCAGTTTGGAAATATATACCCGAACTAAAAGGTCAAAAATATTCGGCCGATTCACCCGAAATTACTGTGCGTCATTTGCTTTCACACGCAGCAGGTTTTCCCGAAGATAATCCGTGGGGCGACCGCCAACTCGGTATCTCAGAAGCAACCATGTTGAAAATGTTTAAGAAAGGCATCTCCTTCTCAAACGAACCAGGCGTTGCCTACGAATACAGCAATATGGGCTTTGCGATGTTGGGGCAAATCATCAAAAATGTGTCGGGACAAAGTTACCAAAGCTACATTATTGGGAAAGTGTGGAAACCACTCGGCATGACTAATACCTATTGGGACTATACGAAAGTGCCAGACAATCAACTCGTGCGGGGCTACCGTTGGTTGCGTGAACAATACATTGAGCAACCCATCGAACCCGACGGTGCGTACGGAATCATGGGCGGTGTGCTGACTTCCATCGAAGATTTTTCTAAATACATGGCTTTTCATCAAGCGGCTTATGATATAAAAGCGGCCAATTCTACAATTTTGAAGAAAAGTTCTTTGAAAGAAATGCACTTTCCGTGGAATTTCAATAGTCTAAGTAACCGTGGCTATACAGGTGCGGGCGAGCCTTGCACAAATGTTGCGTTTTATGGTTACGGCTTGCGTATCGACAAAAACTGCAACCAAATCACGAGCGTTGGGCATTCGGGCGGACTCCCAGGTTTTGGCTCTGACTGGAAAATCTTGCCCAATTACGGTGTCGGAATCGTCACTTTCACGAACGGAACTTACGGTGGTGCGGCTTTGATGAACAACCAAATTTTGCCATTTATTGTCGAGAAAGCAGGTCTTAAACCTATTGCATTTCCTGTTTCGCCAATTTTGAAACAACGCCAAAATGAACTCATAAAACTACTTCCAGCGTGGGAAAATGCCGAAAAATCGGGCATTTTTGCCGAAAACTTCTTCTTAGACTATTTCCCAGACCTCTTGAAAGCCGAAGCCGAAGGAATTTTTGAGAAAGCAGGAAAAATCATAAAAGTCCACGAAATCGTAGCCGAAAATGCCCTCAGAGGGAAGTTTTTGATGGAAGGAGAAAAAGGAAATGTAGAAGTAAGTTTCACGATGTCGCCCGAAAACCCACCATTGATTCAGGCGTATAGTATTCGGTTGAAGTAGAAAGCAAAAAAATGAAATGTGGCACACTTGTTATCTGCGATAAAGAAAGTGTGCCACATTTCATCTCTATTTTTCTACAACTCCTTCACCTTAATATTTCTAAAAGCAACCCCTTTCGACCATTCTTGCAGGGCAATTCGACCAGAAGTGTTTTTACCGAATAACGGAAAGTATTTAAACCCACTTTTGCTGACCATATTTTTCCAAGTATCGGCAGTTAAATCTTGTTCGGCGGTCAGAACACCATTCAAATAAAACTCAATTTTACCATTGTTTTGTTTGATATTCGATTCGTTCCATTCGCCCAGTGGCTTGAGTTTTGCAGGATTTTGCTGAGGTTTAAAACTATACAAACAAGCCGACCATTTGGTAGAATCTTTCAGATAAGCTGCTCCGATATTCTCGTGTTCGAGTAGCTGATATTCTGGCCCCGAAGCCCAAGCCGTCGGAATTGTATCTTGCTCAATTACATTCACAAAAACGCCACTATTACCCGCTTTTGAGATTTTCCAGTCAAATTTTAAATCGAAATTTTTATAAATTTTATCCGAAACCAAATCTCCATGTTCGATGCCCGTCGTATCAGTATTGCAAGCCAATACCCCGTCTTTTACTGTCCACGATGAAGCCACTTTTCCTTTGTTATATAAATGCCAACCGTCGGTGGTTTTGCCATCAAAGAGCAATTTCCAGCCTTCTTCTGTTTCTTGCTTGGTTAGTTCATTATTTTTTGCCTTATTTTCTGTGCATGAGCATAAAGCTACTGATAGGATGCCTACTGAAAACAAGGCAACGAGTGTTTTTTTCATAAAGATGTCTTTTCGTTAATTTTTGGTTGAATGAGAATATTTTTTCTTCCAAAAATACAAAAAATACTCAAACATCAAAGCTCTTTAGTAACTCCAAACCAGTAGGCCATTCACCATAACCACCCGCTACGTTGATGTGCCCAGCTTCGCCAATATTTAGGTATTCGCTTCCCCACGCATCGGCCAAAAATTTGGCTCGTTCTTCCGACACCCAAACATCATTTGAACTTGCCACTACAATGCTTTTAAAAGGCAGTTTATCTAAAGGAATTGGCGTAAAACCTGTCATCGGGAAAGTATAAACTGGGTTTTCAATATCGCTCGGAGCAACCAATAATGCTCCTTTGATAGCTTTTGGGTAGCGTTTCGCCCACTGAGCCACAGCCGTACAACCCAGACTATGAGCAACCAGTACAACGTTTGAAGGCTCGTAAGCTGAAATTGCTTTTTCGATGTTCTGAATCCAGTCCTCACAGTCGGGTTCGTCCCAACTTTTTTGATTAATTCTAATGAAATTTTCTCCCGAATTTTCAAAGTGTGTTTGCCAATGGTTTTCGTCCGAATTGCCGAGGCCAGGAATGATTAAATAGGTTGTCATAGAAAAAGTTTTTAATTGGCTAACACTCACTTTTAATGAAATAGTTCTGCCATTTCTACTTCTTCTTGGTGCATGATTCGTCGTCGGTGTTTCATGCCCCAATCGGCAATTACGCTCGTTACCTCTTTCAAGGTTCTGCCATATTCGGTTATAGCATATTCAACGGTTATGGGCTGCGTATCCATCACGGTGCGGGTAATCAACTGATTCATTTCGAGGTCTTTTAGTTCTTTACTCAAAATCTTGCCCGAAATTCCATTAATTTCTTTTAAAATTTCACTAAAACGCATACTATGAAAGCATAAACAGGCAATGATCGAGATTTTCCACTTTCCGCCAATAATATCCATTACATCATGAATGGCTCTTACTGAGTTTTTACATTGAATTGATTTCTCGGATGTAAGTTGGTTTCCCATAGGTAATTAAGTTGCTTAAAATTCACTATTACTTTTTGACACAAAGTTACTAAAAGTAACTAATCATTCATAGTTTTGCAATCAAATATTAAATCAAAGAAAATGAGCTTAGTAGAAAGTTTAGAATGGCGATACGCCACCAAGAAAATGAATGGCAATGTGGTGCCACAAGAAAAATTAGATTATATACTGGAAGCAGCAAGACTTGCTCCATCGTCGTCGGGTTTGCAGCCTTATGAGGTTTTTGTGATTAGAGATAAAGAAATGCTTGAAAAAATCAAACCATTTGCCTTTAATCAAAGTCAAATTACCGATGGTTCGCATTTATTGGTTTGGGCAGCTTGGGATGGTTATTCGTTAGAACGTATTGAAAAGGCTTTTCATGCAATCCTGACAGAAAGAGGCTTGCCACTAACACAAATGGATGATTATAAAAATATGCTTTGGGGAATGTATGAGCCACTCGGAAAAGAATGGCACGCTACGCACGCAGCTAAGCAAGCTTATATTTCGTTTTCGATGGCTATTGCTGCCGCAGCAGAGCAAAAAGTTGATGCTACGCCGATGGAAGGTTTTGTACCTGCTGAACTGGATAAATTGCTTGGATTAAGCGAAAAAGGCTTAAAAAGTGTAGTGATTTTACCTTTAGGCTACCGTGATGCCGCCAACGACTGGAACGCAAACTTGAAGAAAGTGCGTAAGCCTAAGAACGAATTTGTAACTGAATTGAATTAATTACTGTGAAAAACGAATAGGACACTCACGATAATTGTGGTGTCCTATCTTTTTTTAGTGAGTTCTTCCCCAAGCCACAAATCCTGCCATAAATCCAAAAACGATATTTACCCCAATTTGTGGTGCTTCGCTCCTCAAAATATGAAAAATAGTGGCACAAAGCATAAGTACTACAATTGCTAAGGCAGTTATGACCGTGACTTTCGGCCTAATGCGGAGTATGGTTGGTAAGATAATGCCTATTCCGCCAAGTAAATCGACAATACCCGTAAACTTCACTAAAACTGCATGATTTGCCACCCAAGGCCACATCTGAGCCAATTTTTCGGTGGGTTGCAATAATTTCATTCCCGATGCCCATAGCATAGTGATGGCGATCAAAGACTGTACGCCCCAAAGTATGAGATTGAGTGTTTTTGAGTTCTTTTGTGTTTTTTCCATTCTTTATTTTTGTTTTTATAATGGCACAAAAGTATTTATCTTTACTACCCGAATGATAGCACTTTCCAATTGGATAGCACTATCCAACTGGAAAGTAACACAAAAATAACTGTCTATGCTTGGGAATGGAACTTGTCCGAAATCGGCTCTTTCGATAAAAGATGCCCTCGAAGCTCTCGAAGGACGCTGGAAATTGTTGATTTTATTTGCTTTATCTTCAGGAACAAAGCGTTTTAAGCAACTTTCAAAAGAAGTAAGCGGAATTACGGATAAGGTTTTATCAAAGGAATTGAAAAACTTAGAAGCCAATCAATTAATCAAGCGAGAAGTACACGACACCTTCCCACCTACGGTTGAATATTCGATTACCGAACACGGAATGTCGCTCGAAAAAGTAATGGATGAATTACACTTTTGGGGGCTACAACACCGTGATAAAATTATACGGGAAGAAGAATAAGAGGCACAAGCATCAAATATCTGTGTCTCTTAAATACCTCATTTTACAAACTCATTCCACCCGAAACTTCAATTCGTTGTCCGTTTATCCATTTGGCATCTTCCGTACACAAAAAAGCCACCACGCCACCAATATCATCGGCATTTCCTACTCTGCCCAGTGCTGTAATGCCCGATAAATAGCCTTTCATTTGTGGGTTATTTCTGATGGCTGCATCGTTAAAATCAGTCTCTATTGGGCCAGGTGCTACCACATTCGAGCGAATCCCTCGACTTCCATATTCTTTAGCAACCACTTTTGTGAAGGTTTCAATAGCTGATTTCAATGATGAATAGATAGAATAACCAGGAATTGTCATGCGAGTTGTACCTGATGATATAAAAATTACTCCGCCTCCATCATTCATCATCAACAATGATTTTTGGGTCAAGAAATAAACACCTTTGAAATGAATATTTACAAAATTATCGAAGATTTCTTCGGTCATATTGGCAATCGGAATAGTGCCGCCAATACCCGCATTATTGATTAAAAAATCGAAAGTAGAAGTTTGCCATTTGCTTTCTAAAACCGCTGAAACTTGCCTCAAGAATACATCAAAAGATTTAATATCACCCACATCGAGCTTTAGAGCAACTGCTTTTTGGCCGCTGTCTTCAATGGCTTTCACTACCTCTTCAGCATCTGTTTGGTTGCTGTTATAGGTTAAAATAACATCAATGTTTTTTTTGGCAAGCGAAAGAGCCATGTCTTTCCCAAGTCCACGGCTTCCGCCTGTTACGAGTGCAATTTTGTTCATGTTTTTTGTTTTATTTGATGTTGCAAAGTTGTAGGTAAATGTTGACTATGTGTTTGCAAAAACGAAAGCATTATTTGCAAAATTCAAACATTGAAAAATCAAACTCTAAACTGGGCAGGCGAAAGTGAGGTCTGACGTTTGAAGAAATTAGAAAAATGAGCCACTTCTTCAAAGCCCAACGAATAGGCAATTTCGGAGATATTCCAGTCGGTTTGTTTTAATAATATTTTTGCTTCCTGCGTAATTCTTCCACCGATGATTTCAGTTGTAGTTTTACCAGTATTTTCTTTCAAAACTTTGTTCAAATGATTGACATGCACCGAAAGGCGGTCGGCGTAATCTTTGGCAGCTCGGAGATTGAGTTTTTGTTGTGGAGATTCAATCGGAAATTGTCTTTCAAGCAATTCCAAAAACAATGAAGAAACCCTCGAAGCCGCATTATGCGTTGAATATATGGCCGTTGCGGGTTGAAGTTTTTGTCCGTAATGAATCAATTCTAAGACATAATTTCGGAGTAAATCATACTTATAAGCATAGTCAGAGGCTATTTCTCGGTGCATTTTCTTGAAAATAGCCAATAGTTCTTCTACATTTTCGTCAGAAAGTTGAAAAACAGGATAGCCATCTGGTCGGAAAATTGGAAGTTCGTCGATATTGACTCCACTTTTACTTTTTATCAGAAATTCGGGCGTAAAAACACAAAAGAAACCTTTTTGATTGGTGTCTTGTGGAACATAATGATACGGAATCTGAGGCGTTGCAAAAAGCAAAGCATTTTGTTCAATATCAATCACTTTATCGGCATATTCGGCTCTATTTTTACCTATAATCAGACTAATTTTATAATAAGCCCTCCTATTATAAAGCATTACGTTTTTTTCACGTAGCCCTCTAATAAAATCATCTATTTCAAAAACATTGAAATGCCCGATTTCTTTCCGAAACCCCTCTGGAATCGGAACATTGATTTCCTTATAAAACTCTTCGACTGTAATGCTGCTCATATATTTTGTTGTAAAAATCAAATATAAAGGCTATTAAAGCAAATACAAATTACAAGTAAACTTTTCTACTCAATTCGTACGAAAGACCCATTCAGGAGCATCGTCAATAACTTGTCTTAGATGTAAATTTAGCTGTGCTACGTGGTGCTGTACGTGGCGTAAATTGTATAAAAGTATTTCGTGAATGGAATAATTCATCGAACCAGAAGAATTTATCCAGCGAAATTCTAATTGCTGTTCGCTCAAATTTTCGATTAAGTCTTTACATTTTTCTCTACAAAACTGCAAATATTCGAGTAATTCGGGTTTTGTATAAACTCTTTCAGGCATTCGGTCTTCAAATTCTGACTCAGTAAAAGGTTTTGGTGTAGAAAAAGTTGGAGGTTCGGTAGAAAGATAATAATCAAGAAAAAATAAGACATGAAAAGACTGATACCAAAATTTTCGTTCGGTGTCCCAATGGTCGTTTGGGCAGAGTAAAATCGAGTCTTCGAGCATATCAATACTCGCTCCCATTTGATTCCAAAGGCTTTGTTTGATGATGTTTAGCATACCAATAGTTTTCGGCTAAGTTAGCCGAACATATTCGGTTAAGCACTCAAGAGCCAAAAGTATTTTCAGACTATTAACATAAATAAAAAACCTACTTCAGCTGAATCGAAGCAGGTTTTGTATGATTTCAATTCAAAAAATCAACTTCCAGCAAATGGAGTTCCGAAGATTCCGACTGCCAATTCAGCCCAAACTAAAAATAATACTATCAATATTCCTAAAATTACCCAAACTCTTGTTCCTACTTTATTAATTTTTCGCATAGCCAATTCAATTAATCCGCCAGTACCAAATAACAAAACACCCGCTACTATAAAATCGGAGAAAGTCCAATTTACTTCATTCGTAAACTGCATTGCTACTAATGGTACTAAAAGTAAAAGCCCTGCGGCTGATAAGATAATCGTTAATCGATTGCTGTTTTGAGCTGTCATAATTTTATGTTTTAAATTAATGAAAAGTACTTTGTGTTTCAAAGTAAATAATTTAAAAACAAATTTCCAAGAAAAAATACAAGATTTTAGAATCAATTCATAAAATTACCTGAGTGGTATATGCTTTCAATGAAACCGATGAGAGATAGGATTGCTTTTTTTAATAGACAGCAGATTTATTAGGGTAGAAAACAATTCTTTTCATACCCTAATAATTTGGTAAAACATTTTTCTGTAAAGTTTTAGAACTGAATAACTAACTTTCCGATAGTTGTGCCAGATTCTAACTGCGTATGAGCTTTTTTGAGATTATCAGCCGAAAGCCCTATGAGTGTTTGCTTGAGTATTGAAACCAACTCTCCGCTATCAAGCATATCAGCTACTTTATTTAGAATATGGTGCTGCTCAATCATATCTTCGGTTTGGAAAGTTGAGCGGGTGTACATAAATTCCCAAGAAAAACTCACACTTTTGGTTTTCAATTTATTTAAAACCACAGGTGCAGCACTACCAGTGATAGAAGCGATATGTCCTTGTGGTTTGATGAGGTCGGCCATGCTATCCCAATAAGCGTTGGTATCTACGAAATCAACAATAAAATCAACGTATTGAAAACCCGCATTACGCACTTCATTGACTAAATCTCGGTGGTTAACTACCAAATCTGCACCCAATTGCTTACACCATTGAATAGTTTCGGGTCTTGAGGCCGTTGCGATAACTTTCAAACCTAAAAGTTTTTTGGCTAATTGAATCGCTATCGAACCAACACCTCCTGCACCACCAATGATTAAAAGTGTTTTGCCTTTATCTTTTTCAGCGCTGAGTCTCATTCTATCAAAGAATATTTCCCAAGCTGTTAGAGCTGTTAATGGAATTGCAGCCGCATCGGCAATACTCAAAGTTTTAGGCTTTTTGCCTACAATTCTTTCATCAATTGCTTGATATTCAGCATTTGAGCCTGATTTTGTAATATCTCCTGCATAATAAACTTCATCACCTACTTTGAAGAGCGAAACGCTTTCTCCTACGGCTTCTACTACTCCAACGGCATCCCAACCAATGATTTTTGGGTTTTCTAAAACAGTATCTTTTGCAGAGTTTTGTCTGATTTTAAAATCAACTGGATTGACTGAAATTGCACTAATTTTTACTAATAATTCATGCCCAACTGGAATTGGCTTGGCTGTTTCAAAATCAATGAAACTATTTTCTTCTGAGATTGGTAATGAGGTTTTAAATCCTACGGCTTTCATTTTTTATATGGTTTATGATTTTTGTGGTAGCCAGCTATGACTACTACAACAGTTTTAACAACGTCTTTTTACAATTCTTTGTTCACCTACTTCTAAAGGACTTTTTACCTTACAAAATCATTGAAGATAAGTTATTTTTATACCCTAAATCTTAACTTCCCGCTCGTAAACATCATATATTTCGATATACACTAATCACCAATCAAACTTCAACAATGAAACTCCCTGACGAGGTAATTTTAAATTCAGTTTTAAATTACCATTATCGGTTTTTATATATGTGGGTGAAGTCAGCAATGTCAATTGTCCTGCTTTTTCTAAGGTGTTGATTTGCTCGGCCGTTGGATTTTCGGGTGAACCCATTTTCTTCCAAACTTCATACGAATTGCTATTTTCGTTGTCGATTCGGTAATGCTTAAAATTAACTTGTTGGGCAGGAAAACCTTTTAAATCAACTTCAATGGTGGCATCTTCAGCTTTTACGTCATCATCATGATAATGCCAAACCATTACGGCCGCCGAGCGTTGGTCTTTGCTGGCGAGGGCATCAATATCGGCTTTTTTGCGTACACTCGAATCTCGCACCATCGAAAAAGTATAATTCTGATTGCCTTTTACCTCTACCCTATTGCCCGACATCATTCCGTACATTCTGAAAACGTTTAGCACTGGTTTATTAATGCCATTGGTAGCCAAATCTCGGAAACCATAAAAATACGGTTGGTTCTCAAACTCAAATGACCAGCTTACTGCTCCTAACAAATTGGCTTTGAAATAATCGGCCAAAGCATATTTTCGGGCAAACGAGGCGGCGGTATAGCTTGAATACATCGTGCCATTTCGATACGCATTTGATGGATTTGTTTTCATGCCACAAGCCGCACAACCTTCGGGGTCAGACTCGCCAATGATGATTGGTAGTTTCTTGAATTTCGGATAAGATGTAACTATTCTGAAACCTTCCGAAATATCTCTGAGTTGCGTACCGACATTCATCTGTACGTGTCCTTCAACGATTTTAGGCGAACCTTTTGCGTGAAAAGTGATAAAATCAAGTGGAGAACCAACTTTTCCTGTGACGTAGTTTGTTCCTGATTGGCAGTGAGTTAGAAAAGTTTTCAAGAAATCAGCCGCTTTGTTCCAACTTGGACCAGTGGTTTCTGGGCCTCCTATTCTGATTGTTGGCAAAGCACGTTTAGCGGCATCGGCGGTGTAGTCGTATAGTTTGCAATATTCTTCTACCGTTCCGCTCCAATAACCAATGTTTGGTTCGTTCCAAAGTTCCCAGTACCAACTTTCTACTTCGGTTTTTCCGTATCTTTCAACCGAGTGTTTTACCCACGCATAGACCAAATCTGCCCATTTTTTATAATCTTTAGGAGGGTATGTCCACCCCTTAAAGATTTCGGTATAATTCATTCCTGGTTTCCAATTATGCTCATAAGGTTGTGGTTTGGTAGAAAGAGCTTCGGGCATAAAACTAAATTGAGCCATTGGTTTAATACCTCTTTGCTGGTAAGTATCAAAAATTTTATCGACAACAGTCCAATCATAAATTGGTTTTCCGTTGGCATCTTCGGTATAAACATTCGTCGAACCCCACTTCATTGTAAGGGTGTCATGCCCTGAGGTAAGCATATTGTGGGCTCTAAAATAAACAGGTACTGGACTCAGTTGGCTCAATTCGGTCAATAGTTTTTTGCCGTCTTTCATGTACGCATAGTTAGGTTCATCAGCCCCAAACCACGCCCACATCGTTGACATCTCGCCAACTTTTTTGTTTAAATCTATCTGTATAATTGTTTTTTCGGGTGCAGAAGTTTGTGCAAAACCAAGCGTACACAAGGCCATCAATGCAATAAGCAAGTGTGATTTTTTCATTAGAAATGTAAGGTTGAATAGAGTTTCAACAAAGATAATCAGAAATCATTTCTTTGTTTACGAAGGTTCACTAATAAAAAGTCGAGTATTGAATTAATCAAATTATTAAACCTTTTACGGCCGAAAAGGTCTAATTTCGTAACACATTCCCAAAGAAAATCTATGAAAAAAATCCTCCTCTCAATTGTTTGCTTCTCGTTTACAGTTTTTAGTTGCGAACGACTCAAGGAAAAAATCGCACTCATCAAAGAATTTCGAGTCAATGGTACAATGACCGTTGATGGGCTGAGCCGCACTTATCTGCTCAACCTTCCACCCAATTATAATGAAGCAACTGATTTTGCATTAGTAATTGGCCTACATGGCGGAGCTGGCAGTGCCACTCAAATGGAGAAAAACTATTTTTTGACCGAAAAGGCTAATAAAGAGAACTTTGCCATAGTTTATGCCGAAGGCGTGCAAAGTGACGGAATACTAAGAGCCAGAACTTGGAATGCAGGCACTTGCTGCGATTATGCCGTAGAAAAAAACATTGATGATGTAAAATTTATCAGTCTAATGATTGATGAACTTTTGAAGAATTATCCGAAACTTAATCGTAAGAAAGTTTACGTAACAGGCATGTCGAACGGAGCGATGATGTCTTATCGTTTGGCTTGCGAATTATCGAATAAAATCGCTGCTATTGCCCCAGTAGCTGGCTCGATGGTCACTACTCAACCGTGTGTTTCGTCAAGACCAGTTCCAGTTTTGCATATTCATTCTATTTTAGACACAAAAGTACCTTATAATGGTGGTAGAAGCACTTTTGGCTTCACAATTCCACCAGTTGAGCAGGGAATTAATGCTTGGTTGAAAAATAATTCTTGTAATACTACGGCCAAAACAGTTCAAAATTTCGAGAAATACAGCATTACAAAGTGGGCAAACTGCACCAATAGTTCGGTAGAAATTTATTTGACTAAAGACGGTGGACATTCGTGGCCAAGTGGCGAAAAAGCAAGAGCAGATGCAGATGAAATTTCGACAGCCATCAATGCCAATGATCTAATTTGGGATTTTTTCAAGAAATATCAATTACCTTGATATTTTATTAGAAAAAAGAAAAACCTGCAAAAATCGCTTGCAGGTTTTTCTCGTAAAGTATTTTATCACTCCGAAAAATGCAACATCCAATTAATGCCGTATTTGTCGGTGATACTTCCATAATAAGCTCCAAAAAACATGTCTTCGAGTGGCATCGTGATATTTCCTCCTTCAGAAAGAGCATCAAATAATCGCTTGGTTTCTTCTCTCGATTCTGGTTCAAGATTGATGTGCATATTATCGCCACGTTTGAGAAAAAAGCCCATGCTTTCGGGTGCGTCGGTTGCCATCAGAATATGTCCGCCTAAAATCGGTAATTCAATGTGCAAAATCATTTTTTTTACTTCGTCCGAAAGCGGTGGTTGCCCTTCCGTTGCTGGAATATCGCCAAAACGCTGGAATTTCCCACCATTAAATTCAGTTCCGAAAACAGATTTATAAAACATAAAGGCTTCTTCGGTATTTCCTGCAAAATTCAGGTATGTGCTTGTGCGTGCCTTCTTGGTAGTTTTTAATTCTTTTCTGATTGTTAATGCCGCATTTACGTAGCGTTCGAGTTGGTCGAAAGTAGCATTGAAACCTTCGGTAACATTTGGCTGCATTTCGATAAAAGTACTGGTTTCCAAGTCGCTCGGATTTACAGGATACCCCTTCAAAATAAGCGTAGTTTGCCCATTTAGCTCGCTCAAAGTCACTCGATTAAAAATCTCCAAAGGCCAGTTAGGGGCAAATGGGGCTTTGGTTAAATTGCCATTTTCATCCGAAAAAGCATTCGTAAACTCAATCAAATCGGGTTCTACAATATTTCCATAAACAAACTTTCCCCAAAGTGTTTGTTCGGCCGAATATTCCATTTTATAATGAAATATTCCTTGCGGGCGAAAGTCAAAACTTACGACCGTCATTTTGGCGATGCTTGGTCCCCACCATTCGCCCATTGCTTCGGGCGTGGCAAATGCCTGAAAAACCAATGATTTTGGAGCATTGAATTTTCGGATAATCGTTAAGGTAGCTTTTTCATTTTTCTGTGTTTCCATATTTCATCAATTAATTTTTTTGTCCTACTTTTTTTGTTGAATTTTCTCCAGATATTTCTCCAAAGCATCAAATTTCTCTTCCCAATATTTACTGTATTGCTCCACCCAAGTGGCTACTTCGCTGAGTTTTTCAAACTTGGCTTCGCAGATTCTTTCTCGGCCTTGCTTTCTGATTACAATTAATTCGCATTCTTCCAAAATCTTTACGTGCAATGAAACCGCCTGTCGGCTCATGCTGAAATTATCGGCTAAAGCATTGACATTGAGCGGTTTATCAACCAACATATCAATAATTTGTCGCCTTGTGGGGTCGGCTATTGCTTGAAAAACATCTCTTCTGGCTTCCATAATATGCAAGTATTTGATTGCAAATATATACGCAAGTATTTACTTGCACAAATGTTTTTTTGATTTTATTTTTGAGAAAGATTAGAAGGCTTGAAAGAATGATTGAAGTCTTACAATAAAACCTTATCTTGCTTGCTCTTTTCAACCTCAATCAAAATTATGAAACGCTTAAAAAAACTTAGTAGCTTTGGTGTGATTCTCGTACTGCTTTTTTCTTCTTCTGGATTTGCACAAAGTTTCAAATACTACGAAGCTCCCGATAAAATCAGAATTGCTTATACCGATACAGGTTCGGGGAAAGCTATCGTTTTGCTACACGGATTTATCAATACTGGGGCAAATTGGCGAAAAACAGCTTTATTCAAGGATTTAGTTAAAAATGGGTATCGGGTAATCGTACCCGATTTGCGTGGAAACGGGCGTTCGGATAAACCTCATGAAGATAAATTTTACGCAAACGACATCGAAACTGCTGATGTGGCAGGCATCATTTCAGACCTAAAAATCAAGACTTATGCAGTTGTGGGTTATTCTCGTGGGGCGATTGTGGCAGCCAAATTGCTGACAAAAGATAAGCGTATTTCACAGGTAGTTTTGGGCGGAATGGGACAACATTTTACGAACTCTAATTGGGATAGAAGGCTGATGTTTGCTGAAGCCTTTAGCGGAAAAGCTCACCTCCACCCAATTGCCCAAGGTGCGGTAAAATACGCCAAATCTATCAATGCCGATACTTTGGCTTTGGGTTTTCTGCAAAAATACCAGCCAGTAACTTCACCTGCTGAACTGATGAAATTCAAAAAACCAGTATTGATTATTGCAGGAAATGAAGATAAAGATAACGGCGATCCAGAAGTTTTGCAGACTTATTTTAAAAATGCTACGCTGAAAATTGTGAAGGGAAATCATAATGGTTCTTACAATACCGAAGAATTTTCGGAGGGAGTTCGAGCATTTTTGAACTAAAAATATCTTCTACTGACATAGGGTTGTCAGTGAGTTTGTTTTTCTTTGTAGAAAATCAATTATAAGATGAAAGTACATACGACCAACTACGAAACGGCCTTCATTGCCGTGGCCGACGATTGCCCCGCCAGCATGGGTGAAGTGCCGCCAATGAAAGGTGACAAGAAATCAATCGCCAATATTCAGTTTGAGATTTTGAAGAAAAACCCATACAAGTACACCTCCGATGATGTATTGTTTCAGGTTTTTGCCGAAAAAAATGAGTTGACCGAAGCTGAATTAGCGGATGCTCGTGCGGCTTATTTTTCTAAGGGACAAGCGTGTTTTAGGGCTTCGCCCCTCACGAAGCGATATGGTTGGGGCGTTCACCACAACGAAGATGGCAAAATTGCTATTTTTGGCTGCGAAAGTCCTGAATATGAGCAATTTATAAATGATAATTCGATAAAAGTTTATAAGGCAATGCGGTCGAGTAGATAGACAAAACGCCTACCAAAAACAAATTTGGTAGGCGTTTTGTCTATTTATTAAATGGCACTTCATTTACCCAATGAAAACCTCGTGTGGTAAGCAAAAAGTGTCTGGGATTCATTTTCTTCATTGCTACTCGTATAGAATCGTTTTTAATTTTTCCTTTCAAAAATAAAGTTTCTGAATCTGGCTGTGTATAGGTAAAAGCATACTGAGTCGTGTCGGTTATGGAAGCAGCGTAGTCGTTCATTCGGATAATATGCTTCGTAGAATCAAGTGTAAAATTGACTCGTTTACGCAGACCATCTTCATTGGTTACATAAATCATATCATATGCCCCTCGACGGTCGATAAATACCTCTTGTAAACGTAAAGTATCAGTTTCTGAAACAACATTATTGCGTTCAAACTTTTCTACTTTATAAGGCCCATAAATAGCCGATTTTGGTGCAGAAATAGGTGCAGCAGCTTGCCAATTACTGTAAAATTGAGCAATAAAAGTAGTGCCTATAAAAAGTAGTTTTAGCACGACTCTACCAATATTAAACCATTTTTTATCTGCAAAAACTTTTATTTCTTGAGCAGCTTGTGTTGGCTCATTCAATACAAAAAATTGCCAAAGCCGTCTGGCATCAGCCGAAAGCAAATAGATACCTATGAGCATCAACCAAAACGAAAAAATCTTGACGGGTACATCAAAAAATAAATTCATCATGAATACATTGAGCATCACACCCGCACTCAGCAATGCACCGAGTGTAGTGGTTCGACGAAAAATTAGTAATAAACCCGCTACAACTTCCATCAGTCCACCAAAAAGCTGATACCCCTTTGAGTAAGCCATGAATGTCCATAAAAGCCCCATCGGACTCATTTCGCCGAGGCGTTCATAGAGGCGATAAGTGGTAATTGTGCCAAATTGTAATGGAAAAACTTTTACCAAACCATACGAAAGCATGGTTGCAGCCAGATAATAACGTAGATAGATTCTGAGCCAATAAGCCAATTTTTCGTGATTTGCTCGGTTGCGGGCAGCTATCAGCCAAACCATGCTTCCGAGCGATGCAATGATGAGAATAGCAAGTTGTTGGAGCCAATTAAAAGTAGTATCGCCGCTACCATTTGGGCGAACAGTTATTTCGTTTACCCCTAAAAAAATATTTCCTAATAGATTGATGATTGGAGTCCACAATTTTTCAATTAGATTATAAATTAAGTCTCCGATGAAATCTAAGGGAAATGGGAAGATATTTAGACCAAAGTATAAAAAGCAAAAATAAAAAATCAGTTTGTGAACAACTGACCATTTAGCCGTATTTGCCATAGAATTATAAGGTTTAGTGTAAAAGTGTTCAATCAGAAAACGTCGAAAATATAAGCATTTTCTGCGTTTTTTCATTGATTATACATTCAAACCTCTAAAAAAAGAAAAAGCTGCACTCAAATGTTGCAGCTATTTACCATTTACTAACCTAAACACTATTTATAAACCTATTGGCTTCTTGTCCTACAAAAGAAGCAATGCCTTTTTTTCTCTAATCATCTTTAATGACAAAAATTTCATTCCACATTTTTTTTAGCCAAATCCTCTACAAATCGTAGAAAAAAATCCACAAAATTCATCACTACAAACCCCAATTATCAGTTTTTACGATTTGGTACAGTGTTTTAAATTAGATCTATACACTTAAACCAACTTTCAAATGAATAAGATAATAGTAAGTACTTTTCTAATTATTATTTCGCTAACAACTGCCCAAGCTCAATATAAATTGGGGATCGGAGCAAGACTTAACTATGGTTACGGCCTTAGTGTAAAGTATAAAATGAATAACAAGGAAGCCGTTGAAGGTATTTTGTATTCAAGATGGCAGGGCGTAAATCTAACAGGGCTTTATGAAATCCACAAAGCGGCGTTTCAAACACCGAACTGGCGTTGGTACTATGGCGTTGGTGGACACGTAGGGTTCTGGCGAGATGGTGGTCGATACGGCAATCCGTGGTTTGATAATAACGATAATCACACGGTTATTGGTGCAGATGGAATTTTAGGACTTGAATATACTTTCCGAGAAATTCCGCTCAATTTAAGTCTGGACTGGAAACCTGCCATTAATCTTATTGGCTATCAAGGAGTTTGGCTCGATGACGTAGCCGTAACGGCTCGTATCGCCATTAAGTAAGCCTCCACGTTTTCAACCGTTGATCATCCATAAATTTATATTTATTAAATGATTCTTAAATTTTATTAACCATGAAAAACTATTTTATAATCGGTTTAATACTCTTGCTCAGTTCTTGCGATAGGGTTGATGTTGTACCACTTTTCAATAAAAACTATTCAATTCAAGGTGAAGAAGAAATTGATATTGAGTATGAGGTCAGAAAAAATGAAAAATACGGTGATAACGAACTCCAAAATTACGATATTTATTTACCAAAAAATCAGCCCGATAAAGTACCAGTAGTTGTATTGCTCCACGGCGGTGGCTGGAGCGAGGGTGACAAAGGATTTATCAATCCAATTGTAGAAACACTCCGCCAAAAACGCACTAAATGTGCCATTGTTAATACCAATTATAGGCTTACATTTCAACAAGGAATTACCTACCGTGAACAATTGGCCGATATTGATTCCTTGCTCAAAAAGTTACAAAAAGACGCTAAATCACTGAATATTGCACCTAAATTTTTCCTTTTAGGCATTAGTGCAGGCGGGCATTTGGCGATGCTATATTCTTATACTTCTGATGATAAGAATCTGGTAGAAGTAGTAGGTGGAATAGCCAGCCCTGCTGACTTGACTTCTGAACAAATCAGACAAGGAAGAATGAATAGTGATATTATAAAGCTCGTCGGAAAACCATTCAGCAATGAAACAATTGGTGAATATCGCTCGGCAAGTCCATTATTTCAGATAAAAAAGACCTCACCAGCTACAATTTTATTTTATGGTGGAAGTGATACGATTGTGCCACCTGAGCAAGGCGAAAAAATGCAGAAAAAATTAGAAGAATTAGGCGATAAACACAAATATTATTTTTATCCAGAATTGTATCACGAATGGGGCAAACTTCCCGAAACGCTTGATATCATGCTTGAGTTTGCTGATAAGCATCTCTAAAAATATTATCACTACACATCCACGACTAAATGCCTGGGGAGAGACATCTCCCCTTTTTTATTTAACTTTTATCACGCTCGCTTTTTCCTTAAACTCAGTCGGTGAAAGGTTTTTCTTTTTCTTGAAGATTCGGCAGAAATACGAAAAACTATTGAAACCACTTGCCATATAGGCTTCTTTTACGCTCACTTTAGGGTTTCTGAGCATACTTTCGGCTACTTTTAGGCGTTCTTCAATGATAAAATCATTGGGCGATGAACCAAGTTCGTGCTTGAAAGTTCTATAAAAATTGGACTCGCTCATGTAAGCCTTTTCGCTCAACAATTCTACTGATAAGTCTTCCGTGATATTATCTTGTATATACTTGATAATGAACGAAATACGATCATTATTTGAGTCGTGTTGGGCTTTTTTCAGATAAATACTTTTCGACTCGGTTTGTAATATTCTGATAATCAATTCTTGAATCAGTAAATCGGCAAAAATATCTTTTGAAGGGTGTTTTTCGGTAAAAATAAAGATAAGGCGTTGGAGAATCTGATTAATGGCTACCTCATTCGTGAAATGATAGTTGTAGTCGGTCATGCTCCATTCTTTGCCGTTTTGTTTAGTACCTCGATTATTCAATAATTCTACTGTTTCACGCAATTTCCCTTCCGAAAAAGCCAAAGCCAAACATTGCGTTGGATTGTGTTCGGTAGCTTCGGGAAAATCAATACACATCAGCTCATTTGAAGGTAAAATTACTGATTCGCCTGGCAAAAACCCAAACGAATGCGTGTTTTCTAAGTGCATCACTTTCTTACCTTTTATCATACTTGCCAAAACAGGTTCACTGAATCGAAGTAAAACCTGCGATGCCTGTTGGTGTGTCTCGAAAATATTCAATTCGGCATTATTTAGCGTATGAATGGTTCGGTTTTCGACCAAACTTACCAGCTTACGGCTTTCGTAATGAGATGTATTTAGATTAATCATGTTATCCGTTTTTTACTGATGATACATGTATTCAAAAAGTCTGATACCTAACGGCATCATATTAATTGTGGTGTTTTACTTTCTACCAATATTAAATCCTTACGGGATGCATTTTCTCTGGTATTATTTACGCTAAACAAACCTAACCAATATTATTATTTCCACAAAAAATATAACTATATAAATTAACTAATCGACCATAAAATGATAGGATTGTACAACTGAATACAGAATAGTGCTATCAGTTGACTGAAAAGTGGTACATGACGGCAGAAAAATGACATTAAATATCATTATTGTAAGATTTATTTGCACTATAATTTTCACCTTTAATACTATAAACAATGTCAGCAGTAACAACACAAAAAAGTAATTTGGTAGAAAAACCAAGCTTTAAGACTCATTATGATAATTTTATCGGTGGTAAATGGGTTGCTCCCGTGAAAAGCGAATACTTTGAGGTAACATCGCCCGTTGATGGCAAAGTGTTTACGCAAGTAGCTCGCTCGACCGAAGAAGATATAAATTTGGCATTAGATGCCGCTTGGGCGGCTGCTCCAAGTTGGGGTTCATCATCGGCTACTACTCGTAGCAATGTTTTATTGAAAGTTGCTGATCGCCTTGAGCAAAACCTTAGCCTTTTGGCTCGTGTTGAAACTTGGGATAACGGCAAGGCAATTCGTGAAACAATGGCGGCCGATTTACCTTTGGCAATCGACCACTTCCGTTATTTTGCGGGTGTGATTCGTGCCGAAGAAGGTTCTGCCTCTGAGCTAAACGCCAATACACTTTCTTTGATTATTCACGAACCACTGGGCGTAGTTGGACAAATTATTCCGTGGAATTTTCCGATTTTGATGGCTGCTTGGAAAATTGCACCAGCTTTGGCGGCAGGTAACTGTATAGTCTTGAAACCAGCCGAACAAACACCAGTTGGAATTTTGGTTTTGGCCGAATTGATTCAAGATTTATTACCAAATGGCGTGCTAAATATTGTCAATGGTTTTGGTATTGAAGCTGGTAAGCCATTGGCATCGAGTCCTCGTATCAATAAAATTGCATTTACTGGCGAAACCACTACTGGTCAACTAATTATGCAATATGCTTCTAAAAATATTATTCCTGTAACGTTGGAATTAGGTGGAAAATCACCAAATATTTTCTTCAAAAGCATCATGGAAGCTGATGATGAATTTTTCGATAAAGCACTTGAGGGTGCTACAATGTTTGCCCTTAATCAAGGAGAAGTTTGTACTTGTCCATCAAGAATTTTGGTGGAAGAATCGATCTATGATGCCTTTATTGAGCGTGTAGTTGAGCGTGTAAATGCCATCAAACTCGGCCACCCGCTCGACCCAGAAACAATGATGGGGGCTCAAGCATCAAACGACCAATACGAGAAAATCTTGAACTACATCGAAATCGGAAAAGAAGAAGGTGCTGAGGTTTTAACAGGTGGGGCAGCCGCTTACAACGAAGGTTTAGAAGGTGGCTATTACATCAAACCAACGATTTTCAAGGGAAATAATAAAATGAGAATTTTCCAAGAAGAAATCTTCGGGCCAGTGGTTTGTGTGACCACTTTCAAAGATGAAGCAGAAGCCATTGCGATTGCCAACGATACACTTTATGGCTTGGGTGCGGGAGTTTGGACACGTGATATGCACCAAGCATATACAGTAGCAAGAGCCGTACAAGCGGGTAGAGTTTGGGTAAATTGCTACCACGATTACCCAGCACACGCTCCGTTTGGTGGCTACAAAAAATCGGGTATTGGTCGTGAAAACCACAAAATGATGTTGGGTCACTACCGTCAGACGAAAAATATGTTGATTTCGTACGACAAAAACAAACTCGGATTTTTCTGATAAGTAATAGACACGAGATATTAGACAAAAGATATGAGAACGGTTCGCCGTTGCGATAAATTATTGATAATCAATAATTTATATTGAGTAAAATTGTCGATTATTTCAAGTTAATTAAGTACTGGGACAAAACAACCCAACAAGTTAATAAGATGTAAGTATTTGATAATAAGGCATTTATCTCGAATCTTTTGTCTCGTGTCTTTTGTCTAAGTACTTACTTAATACATAGGTCTAAGGCTAAAATAATAGTAGAGAGAGTCAGATTTGGCTCTCTCATACTTTTTATATTCAAATCTAAATTTAGGAAAAATATGACTATCGAACGAGTGGCTGTAACGCCAGAAGCGGCCGAAATTATTGATAAATTGAGAGACAGAAACGGCCCATTGTTCTTTCACCAAAGTGGTGGATGTTGTGATGGTTCATCGCCGATGTGTTTTCAGGTTGGAGAATTGATGCTCAACGAAAACGATGTAAAACTCGGCACAATTCACGGCTGTGATTTTTATATGTCGAGAGACCAATTTGAGTATTGGAAACACACGCACCTAACGCTCGATGTAGTGAAAGGGCGAGGTGCAAGTTTTTCGCTCGAAATACCGTTGGGCGTACGATTTGTGATAAAATCAAGGCTTTTCAGTGAAGAGGAATCAGAGGCTTTGGGGGAAATTTAGAAAATCACTCCGAAAATTGTAAGTTTTCGGAGTGATTTTTAATATTCTGTATACTTACATCTTATCACAATTCCATGTATTTCTCAATATATTTTTGCCAATCTACTCCTAACGGAATAACAATGAATTTCTTATTTGGAGTAATTAGCATTTTGCTCGGATAGCCACTGACTTGAAAGTCCTTCTCAATCTTATCATCTGATAAAAGCACTGGGAATGTATATTTTTTTTCATTCATGTACTTCAAAACCTTAGCTTCTGTATCGCCGCAAGCAATAGTAATTAACGAAAGTTTATCGGCATTCTTAACGACTGTTGAATCATAAAACTTTTGTATTTCGGGGTGTTCGGCAATACATGGCCCGCACCAAGTTCCCCAAAAATCGAGAAGTATCCACTTTTTACTCATTTCTTTTTTCAATGAAAGCTGAGTATTTAAAAACTTCGATAGCGATACTTTTGGTATAGCTTTGCCAGAGTTTTCTATCTGTTCTAACCAAAAACCTTCAAACGTCTCATTAGAAGTATTGGTTTTGAGATAAAACTGTTTCAGTCTTTCTTTATTAATTGGCTCTTTGAGTGCAATGGCAGTTAAACTACTCAAAGCCTCTGACTGATTTGGTAACTCATTCACCAAAAAATTTAAATAATCTTCCTCAAATGTTTTTTTACTATTTAATAGTTGTGCATCAGTCATATACGCCATTTTATTACCAATATCTAACACATCAGGACTAAACTCTGAAGCATTTCTTAGTAATAGTTTCTTTTCATTGATGTCTTTTATCTCACTGGCTTTGTCATAATTCAGATAAGCATATAAATACCTTAAATTGGCTCTTTTGAATTCAATACTTCTCGTATTAGCACTTTCCTGCGGAATCTGATTTTCTCGTAAGTGCGTTTCAAGAATTAGAAATAACCTTGCAGATAAGTCATTCAATTCGGGATATTTCTTTATAATTTGATAAGTTCCTATACCGTAACGCCCAATAAAGTTTGCGTAATAATCCGTAGTTTTGGTGGCTAATTCTATAAAAGTCGAAGCAACACTTTTCAAAGTATCTACACTATTGCTCTCGGCTACTTTCGCCCATAAAATCAAGGGCATTGACTCGGCAATTTGCTCTTTTTCCAACCTATTTAAGACTTCTTTGAGAAATATCTTCTTCTTACTCTCTTCGCTTGTTTCATTCTTCCGAACAGAAAGGAATTGATTTATCATCGCATTTTTTACCAAACAGTCCAATAACCCATTTTGAGCCAATTCAGAGTTGGCTAATAATTTCTTGTGGTAAAACACTACCGAATCTACATTAGAACTCTGTGTCAGAAAATTATAATAAGTACTGTATAACTGACTTGGCCTTTGCACTGATTGTGAATTTGCTGTGTATATTTTTCCGAAACAGAAAAACAAAAGAAGGATAGTTGTGATGCGAGAGAAATTCACGGTCTTGATAAAATTGTATAGAGTTAAGAAAAGCTAAATTTAGCTAATTAAGGGGGTAAATAAAACTTTTAAGCAACATTTTATACCTCTTTCAAACTAAAAAGGAGTTATGTAAGTTTGTTTATCTGACCACTAATGACAAATATCAAAGTTCTTACACAACTCTCTTCTCTTTCTGTTAGATTTTCTTTAATCCTTATTACTTGCCACCACTGTTTTATCAAGCATTTTGGCGGTTTTTACTAACTTGATAAATTCGGCACGGTAGCCTTCGTCGTCTGAGCCTTTGGCGTTTTTGGCTAAATCAATTACTTGCTCATAATTGGCCATTCCTTTAAACTCTGATTGGCGTAAAATCAATCCAAACTCGGCCACAGCAACGGCAAATCTAAAGTTTTCAGAGGTCTTATCGAATGATTTTTGCTGGTCAGTTATTACTTTTTCCATCAATCTACTTTTGTTTTCATCGGGCGATTTATAACGTAATTTTACCGTAAGCACTTCATTGGATTTAGCAGCGACAGAAAGGCCGTTTTCGGTTTGGTATTTTAGTTGGTCGATATTTTTCAAGTACGCACTTTCTATGCCCACAGGCACGATTTCGTATAAAGCGGTAACCGTATGCCCCGAACCCATTTCGCCTGCATCTTTTTTATCATCATTGAAGTCTTCATTATGCAACATTCGGTTTTCGTAACCTATTAAGCGATATGCTTTTACGAATGCTGGATTAAACTCCAATTGCAGTTTCACATCTTTGGCCACCGTAAACATCGTTCCGCCAAATTCGTGTACAAAAACCTTTTGAGCTTCTTGCAGATTATCAATATAGGCATAGTTTCCGTTGCCTTTATCGGCCAAAGTTTCCATTTTATTATCCTTATAATTGCCCATTCCGAATCCTAAAATACTCAAAAACACACCACTATTGCGTTTTTCTTCAATCAGAGCTTTCAATTCTGCCTCACTCGAAACTCCTACATTAAAATCACCATCACTTGCTAAAATCACTCGGTTATTTCCGCCTTTTATCAAATTTTCAGCGGCAATTTTATAAGCCAATTTTATACCTTCACCACCTGCGGTCGAGCCTCCCGCTTGCAAGTTTTCGAGAGCATTTTTGATTTTGTTTTTATCAGAAGTCGGCGAAAGCACCAAACCCGCCGCACCCGCATAGACCACGATTGAAACTTTATCTTGCAAACGTAATTGGTCGGTCAATAAATAAAGTGCTTGCTTGACTAAGGGGAGTCTTTCAGGCGTAGCCATCGAACCAGATACATCAATCAAGAAAACGAGATTTGATGCAGGAAGATTTTCAGTCGAAATCTTTTGGGCTTGAATACCAATTTTTAATAATTTTAAACCTTTATTCCACGGCGAATCAGATAATTCTGAATTTATTGTAACAGGCTCATTAGTAGTTGGTTGCGGATAATCATAATCAAAATAATTAACCATTTCTTCGATACGAATAGCATCTTTTGCTGGCATCATACCAGCATTCAACATCCGACGCACATTGCTATACCCTGCCCTATCGACATCAATCGAAAAAGTGGTGAGTGGATTGCTTTTCGTTTCTTGAAAAATATTTTCGACCAACGAGTTATACTCTTCGGTATTAAAATCTTCTTTGGGTTTATCAGCCGAATAACGCTTTTTTCGCTCACGGTACGTGCCACTTTGTTGGACTTGCACACCTGCAACTCGCCCTTGTAGCATTGCTGAGGGTATAATTTTATTTTTTGACAACACAGAAACTGCACCAGTAACTTCTCGGCGTTGTTGGGTTGAATATCCCACCACCACAACTTCTTGTAAAGCCTGTGTATCGTCTTCAAGTTTCACCGTAATTATACTATCTTGTCCGACTTTAATTTCTTGAGATTTGTACCCGATATAACTAAAAATCAGTTTTTCACTACCTGCTGGCATCGTTAGCTGAAAATCGCCATTTACATCGGTTTGTGTACCGATACTCGTGCCTTTTACGGCCACCATCACACCTGATAAGGCGGAGCCATCGCTGGCGGAAAGTACTTTACCTTTGATTGTTCGCTGAGTGGTAAATGCAAAAATGCCAAACACCAACGCAATAAGTACCCAAATTTTCGTTTTCATAATTGTATAAGTTTTGATTTTATACCATTGATGCACGACTCCAATTTTTTCCATAAATATTTTTGAGTTTTTTTAGCAAAAAATTGCAGAGTGTCGATTAAAGACTAATTTTAGGGAAGGCATTTTAAAATCAACAAGTATAAAATACTGATAAGCAAACACTTAACTCATATTCCATAAAACGCTCATACCCTAAGAATAATGTTTTTCAAGCGATTCAGCAAACCAAAGCCCACCACCGATGCCGAATATTTGGCAGCGTATCAGGCTACGGGAAACCTTGAATTGTTGGGAGAATTGTATGAACGTTATATGGAAATGGTGTTTGCAGTTTGCTTTAAATATTTGCAAGATGAAGACGAAAGCAAAGATGCAGTAATGCAGATTTTTGAGGAGTTGGTCATAAAACTACGCAACCATTCGGTCGAGAATTTTAGAAGTTGGCTGCACAGTGTGGCACGGAATCATTGTCTGATGCACCTCCGCAGTAATCGCCTGCAAACCGAGGGTATCGATTTTTTTGAAGATCGTTCTGTGGAAAATGAGCCGTTTGAGCATCAATCAGATGAACCTTTTGAACTGGAACAAAATTTATCGAAAATGACCGATTGCATCGAAACGCTCTCGGACGAACAAAAAACGAGTATCCGATTATTTTATTTAGAGGAGAAATGTTACAAAGAAATTACCGACCTTACAGGTTATGATTTGAATAAAGTGAAAAGTTACATACAAAATGGCAAGCGGAATCTGAAAATTTGTATTGAAAAAAAGCATGAATAAAGGCAAAAAAAATACTAAACTGACAGCCGAAGAGATAAAAAAATATCTCTCGGGCGAAGCTTCGGCCAAACAAATGCAAGAAGTAGAAAAACAACTACTCAACGATGCATTTGCGGCTGATGCTTCCGAAGGTTTAGAAAAATTATCGGCTGAAAAAATTGATACTTCGGCTGCGATGAACGACTTGAAAAGACGCCTTGATTTAAGAGTAAAAACGAAGCAAAAGCAGACCAACATTATTCCACTTTGGCAGCGTGTCTCGGTGGCAGCTTCAATTGCCTTAGTCTTTGGTGTTGGATTGTATTTGATTTTCTACAAAACTGATAATCAAACACTTGCTGTAAACAAACCACAAGAAACGCTTCCAAAAACAACAGCCGAAACTCCGCAGAAAGAAACGATAAAAGAAGTAGTTGCTATCAATCAGCCAAAGGCTACCAAAGCAAAAGAAACAATTTCGCCAAGCCCACAAAATAGTAATCAGCAAGAAAATAGTAATCAAATTCCAACTCAAGAATCACAAGATTTAGCACTACAAAACAATGAAGAAAGTAAAGCCGATGAGGTGTTGAAACCTGCGGCACCAATAAGCTCTGAAAAAGAAATTGCCGAACCAAAAGCTGCAAAAACACCAGTAGTTTTGGCAAGTAGAGAAAGAACTCCGACTTTTTCAGGAAAGATTCTCGACACAGAAAATCAGCCGATTGCTGGGGCAATCGTTAGCCTCAAAAATAGCAATAAAGGTGTACAAGCTGATATAAATGGAGTTTTCAGAATCAATGATGTAAATATTGGTGAAACTTTAGAAATCAATGCCATTGGTTATCATTCGCAAGAAGTTGTGGTAAAAAATCAAGATTTAGGAAAAATTAATCTTTCAGAAAATAGCAGTGCATTGGCCGAAGTGATTGTAGCGGATAATCAATCAAAGGCAAAAAAAGCTGAACAAAAAACCATTCTAATCAACGAACCGCCAACGCAAGACCCTATTCCAATAGGTGGTTGGAGTAACTACGATACTTATCTGCGAAACTCACTCAAAAGTACAGGTTCGGTATCGACTCTACATTTTGAAGAACCCCTCCGCCTACGTCTCACTGTCGAGCCAGATGGTACGCCATCAAACGTGCAAATTGACAACGAACTCGACAAAGAAAATACTCAAAAAGTGGTTGAAGCCATAAAAAAAGGGCCAAAATGGCTTCCCGCCAAACGAAAAGGCAAAAAAATAAAAAAAGAGGTAAAAAGAGAGTTAAAGCTTAGATAGCTTTTCTAAATGCATTTCGATCCTTATTTGGTTGTTGAATAATACTTCATCACAGTCTTAAAAACTTGCTCTCTGATAGGATTTACATTGAAATAATCTTTTGTTGGAGATAATCCAATATTTTGGCGATTAATGAGCAAAACTATTGAAATATTGTCGTCAGGTACAACACAAATGCTTGTACCCGTAAAACCTGTATGACCAAAAGAACCTTCGCTGGCATTTTTCATAAAAGCATTTTGATTATCCATCATCCAACCAAGTCCATTTTTAAAGTCATCTTTTGTCAGAAAAAGCCCAAGTGTTTTCTCTGAAATAAACTGTTTTGAACCAATTTTACCCTTATTTCTTAATACATCTACTAACTTCTGAATATCATCAATCGTCGAAAAAATACCCGCAGCTCCCGAAACACCTTCATTCGCATACCATGTGTTTCCATCATTCACTTCGCCCTTTAGTGTATATTGACGCCATCCATTCCATGAATTTGGGTCAATTTCTTTTATTTTGAAACCTAAACTTGCATCTTCAACCATTCTTTTTTCATAAGGATTACCGTGTGATGTAGCCGCAATTTTCAGTTTTTTAGCAGTTTCATTGGGTTTATAAGTAGTATTTTTCATTGATAATGGTCGAAAAATATTTTCTTCCATAAAAACATTCAATGGTTTGCCTGAAATTTTTTCGATGATTTCACCTAAAATAGTAAATCCTAAATCACTATAATGGCGGCCTTCTCCAATCGGAAATTTAAGTGGTAATTCTTCGATAAATTTAAAAGTTTCTTGTTTGGTTTTACAGCGATAATACAATGGATACCAGTCGTAGAGCCCCGACGTATGGGTCAATAAATGCCTAATTGTAATGTCTTTTTTATCGGACTGATTGAAGCCGTGAATATATTTTCCTACTTTATCCTCAACATTGATTTTGCCAGCATCAACCAAAAGCATTATTGACGTAGTTGTGCCAACAACCTTTGTTAAAGATGCGATGTCGTATAAATGATTGATTGAAGTTTTTTCGGGAAACGCCAATTGATTACCATCAAAACCTTTGATTTGGGCATAACCGTATGCTTTTTTGAGAATAACTTCATTCCCTTTCTTGATTTGAATGACTGCCCCAGGAATTTTTGATTGCTCAATATAAGTCTGAATAATGGTGTTTATTTCTGAAATACAAGATGCTTTATTCTGAGCATTTCCCAATGTAAAGCTTAATACCAATAATAATGTAAGCGTTTTTTTTAACATAACTAAGGCGATTTTGAGTCTTTATTTATAACAATATTAGGGCCAGTAAGCTTTGTTTTGTGATACTGAGCGTTTTGTGAAGAATTGCAATATAATCTAAAATTAAAAAAGATTAAACAAACAAGCCCAAAATTGCTTCTGGAGCTTGTAAAAGTAAAAATACAATGTTTTCATGACCCATCTACAAACCTATAATATAGCTTTCGAGGTGAATAAATGCCTTTAATATAACGTATAATTAAGGTTGAAAAAATTATATATTACAACATTTTTCTTTAGATGATTATAAATTCAGTCTTGAAAATCTACTTAACGTTAGGATAAAACGAACTTTATGGCATTAATTATTTATGTAGTCTATATTAAAAAAAGCAGCCTTATCTTCAAATATAAGGCTGCTTTCGTATTCAACAACTTCTCGCAGTTTGTTTGTAGAGAAGTAAAGCTCTATTTCTTTCTCGGTAATTTTTCGTCACGCATGGCGGCGTTATAGACAAACGAAGCCACGATAGTTGCTGCTTGTTTTAAATCTTCTGGTTGAAGATGGTCATACGAGTCCATGTTTGTGTGGTGGGTACGAGTGTTATACTCGATTTCATCTTGAATAAATTGAAAACCTGGGATACCAACACCCACAAACGAAAGGTGGTCGGTGCCGCCAGTGTTTCTAATCGTAACGGTCTTTGCTCCTAAATCATTGAAAGGCTCAAACCATTTCGTAAAAATCGGGCGACAAGCTTCGTTTCCTTGCAAATAAATACCTCTGATTTTACCTGTTCCGTTATCAACATTAAAATAAGCCGCTACTTTCTCGCCTTCTGCATTGCTTTTTTTAGCATCTTTCGGGTCGGCTAAATGATTTTTTACGTAATTTCTCGAACCAAAAAGTCCTTGTTCTTCACCACTCCAAAGAGCAATTCTGATAGTGCGACGTGGCTGAACTCCCAATGTTTTCAAGATTCTAACGGCCTCCAACATCACCGCAGAACCCGCAGCATTATCAGTTGCTCCAGTCGAACTCTGCCACGAATCGAGGTGAGCACCCAACATTACCACTTCTTCTTTCAGTTTTGGGTCAGTACCTTTGATCTCTGCCAAAACATTATAACCTTTCAAATCTTCGGTATAGAATTTTGTTTTTACATCTAACTCTAATTTTACTGGAATCCCCGCTTTTGTCAATCGGCAAAGCGATAAATAATCTTCGGCAGCAAGCATAATATCAAGTAAACCTTCAGGGTCAGTGGCTTTGTATGAACCTCCACCCGATACAAATAACGTACCGTCTTTTCCTCTGGCACTCATGCTCAAAAGAGCCAAAGCACCTTCTTTTTTGGCCATATCTTTGGTTTTTGTAGAAAGCATATTGGTTCTACGCATGGCCTGCATCATTGAGCGGAAAGCAGTATCGGGTGCAGTAGTAGTAGTCGGTGTTGCAGCAGCCATTTTCTCCAATTCTTCGTCGGTATAACGGCTCGCATCTGGCTTGAAAGATGGTTGAATTTTATCGTTTTTATAAAGCAAAATCACTTTATCCTTTAGTTTTCCACGATAATTTTCAAGGCCGAGAGTATCGGTTTCATCAATCAACAAAATCTCAGCCGATTTTAGTTTTCCTTTTGTACCAGCCGTCCAAGTTTTTGGGTATGCAATCAAAGGTCGGTAATACGGAGCGGTCATGGCCACGTAGCTTTTGTTGAGTTCCCAGCCTTTACCAAAATCGCCCCATGCTTCGAGCTTGGCATCTTCTAAGCCCCATTCTGATAGTTTTCCTTTAGCATAATTAGCTGCTTTCATATACCCTGGCGAGCCTTGCAAACGAGGACCGTTTACATCGGTCAGATGAAAAGCAATATCCATTACTTTTGAGTTTTGAAGCCCTTCTTGACGAATTTTCTTGGTTGTCTCTAAATCAATTTTCTCTTCTTGGGCATTGGCTACACCCAAAGAAAACATACTGAGTGCTACAATAGGTAGGAGTTTTTTCATACAATATAGATGTGTTTAGTTTGTTGAAGGCTAAAGATATACGTAATAATTGGGGTGGACAAAATTTTGAGATTAATGCGGTCGATAAAGCGATTAATTGAGCTTAAATATTGATTTGGAGTGTATATTTTCTGTAACTTTGAAAGTAAACCTCTCTAATGATATGACCATACAACAGGAATTTGCCAAAAACTGCGTGAGAACTCTCCGAAAAGACGAATCAGTGATTGGGCTGGCGGTGGCGGGTTCGTGGCTCACAAATGAAATTGATGAGTTTTCAGACCTTGATTTGGTTTTGGTAACAAGACAAAAAGTCTCATGCGATAAATCGTTGATGATTGATTATGCTCAAAAATTGGGTAATTTTTTGTCGGGCTTCACAGGTGAGCATGTAGGCGAACCACGAGTATTGATTTGCCTGTATGATAATCCACTGCTACATGTCGATATTAAGTTTCTAACTATCGAAGAGTTTAGCTATCGCATCGAAAATCCTGTTATTTTACTCGATACTGACGGGCAATTACAGCAAGTAATCGAACAAACAACTTATCAGTTTCCTTATCCCGACTATCAATGGCTTGAAGACCGCTTTTGGATTTGGGTGCATTATGCACTGCTGAAAATCGGGCGAGGAGAATACACCGAAGCCCTTGATTTTATGGGTTTTGTACGAATGGTTGTTTTGGGGCCATTATTACACATCAAAAATGGAAATCTGCCGAGAGGTGTACGAAAAGTAGAAACACAATTATTGGCCGAAGATTTTGCAGCACTCCGAGATACAATTCCTATCTATAACCGTGAATCACTTTTAGAAAGTTTAGAAAATGCTGTTGAACTTTATCGGAATTTGCGAGCCGAACTTTACGCTGATTCTATTAAATTACAACTATCAACCGAAATGAAAGTGATGGAGTATTTTGAGAAAATTAAATAAATTTTGTAGAATTTATGCGTAGGGATGTCCAAATTGGACGTTCCTGAGTAAATCTTAAACACTAAAAAACTAAAACATGAAAAAACACTTTTCGATTTTAACTCTAACCTATTTATTAATGGCCTGTGCACCTTCAAACAAGCAAAAACAAGACACATTAACCGTTGAAAAAGTCAACCTACCACCAATGGTAGGTAATGATGCCGACGAACACGGCTGCAAGGCATCGGCTGGGTATCAGTGGTCGGTTTTACGAAATGAGTGTATCAGAATATTTGAAACGGGCGTACGATTAGACCCCGTAGCGAAAGACCTCGAACAATCATTATCGGCTTTTGTGGTCATTAAAACTGACAGCAGCGACCAAGAAATAGAACTTTTTGTGCCTTATGACGAACAAACGATTATCGTAAAAAAAGAAGCTACGAATAAATGGAAAAATGATAAATATGTGCTGACTAAAGCCAAAGAAATTTACAGCATCGAAGATGCCAATAAAAAATTGCTTTATAAAGGTGCGGTTGAATAGGAATTTTAAATGGAAAAACGCTCCAAATTAAACTGTTATTTGGAGCGTTTTCTTTACGGAAACTTTTTGTAAATATCTTTTCGATGGTCAAATGTTACAAAATAAAGCATTTTTTCATCTTCTTCCCATTTGATACCAATTCTGTGATTTCCTACTCGAATACGAAAATAGGAAGTATATCCTTTCAGTTTCTTTATGTTACGAATTTCAGTTAAACTATCAGACTTTTCTACATCTAAAATGGCTTCATAAATGGCATTTTTTACATCTTCATCTTTGAGTTTCTGCAAAGCTTTCAAGAAAGAGTTCTTAAATCCAACTTTCATATTTTACCCAAAGCTTTCAAAATATCTTCTCTATTTACTGTCTCAGTTTTCATTCCAACATCAATTTTCGATGCCAAAAGATGGTCTTCCCATTGCTGAGTAGATATTTTTTGACTTTTTATGCCCAACTTATTTGCCAGTGTAACAAGCAGTTTTAAATCTTCTACCGATTGGCTTTCTAAAATAATTGCACTCATATTTCTGTATATTTTTACAAAAATAACAAAATATTACCAATGATATGTGCCACATCAAAAAGATGTAGCACATATTTTTATAACTCTATCAATACTTCAAATCAAACACCGCACCTAAATAAAACATTCGGCTGATTGGTGCTGAGCCGTAAACCGTAATAGCATTAGCGTTTGTCAGATTTGTACCACCTAATTTAAAGGTTGTTTTAAGTGGCTTTGCGTGATAATTTACTTGTGCATCAAGCGTTCCAAAGGCTTTTATTTCGCCTTCATCAAATGGCATAAAATAAGTATAAGTATCTGTCCAACGATAATTCACTGAATATGTTAAGTCTTTCTTTATCAAGCCATTAACTCCTAAATTAAACTTATACTTTGGTGTATTGAAACCAGCAATTAGTCCTTTAATATCTGAAATTTTCGACCAAGTGTAGTTTCCGTAAAGACTCACATTTTTGTTTAAACGATAATCTAAACTTACGAAAGCCCCTTGGGTGGTTACGGGTTTATCAAAATTCGCCCAAGTCTGAATAAATCTTCCACGAGTACGGTCGGCTGCTGGTTTTGCCCAATCACCTGTTTTCTTTACAAAATCACCTTCGGGTATTTGTCCATCTTCACGGCCTTGGAAGCGTACGATTCCGATAAAACCATTATACAAACTTCTATAATAACTCAAATCAACTTGTAAATCTTTGGTTAGCAGGGCTTTATAGCCAACTTCCCAAGAATTCATTTTTTCGGGAGCGAGTTTTTTTACTTCATAGGGTGCAGTTCCTGCTGAGTTTAAGCCTTTAAAACCATTTTCGGTATTTCCGATGAGCAAAATACTGCCATAATCTAAATAAATGTATTGGTCGAGTTGAGCAGGAGCTCGGAAAGCAGTAGAATAATTGGCTCTAAAATTATGACGCCCCGAAGCATAAACGGCAGATAAACGAGGTGATAGTTTCGTATCGAAATTCTTGAAAGCATCCAATCGAGTAGCTGCTGCGAGTGTCAGTTTTTCATCGAAAAGCTTTTGTTGAATCTGTCCATAAACTCCTGATTCCCAGTTAATTATTTCGTTTCGTTGTTCGGTGTTTAATGGCGAATAAATGCCATCTGAAAGCAATGTTCCTGCCGACTTTAGAATATATTTTCGGTATGCTCCACCCACTACCACATTGGTAGTTTTGAAACGGAACTCACGTTGTGCCGAAAAATCAATATTGCGAGCGGTATTTGTAAAAGCTGCACCTTTGATAGTTGAACCATTTACTTTTAAATCACCTACGCCGTTGGCTACTTGTTGCGTTACACGCTCAAAAACTGTCGGCACAGATGCTCCCTGAACTTGCTTAATTTGCAGATTTTGTGTCAAATCAAAAGCCAATTTTGCAGCATTTTCAATGCTTTGTCCGCCTTGAATTGCTGGTAAAGTAAAGACCGCTGGAGCAACTGAATTGACCAACTCTGGCACATAAACCCCTGCCAAATTTCCGCCGCCGAAACCATTACCACGAGCGGCGGCAAAAATCTGATTCCAAGCACTGAAATAGTTGGCGGCAACAGTTGGGTAGGTTCCCAAAGCAGGGTCTGCTAATCGCATATTTTGGAGGGCATTAGCCACACCACCAATTTCGTAGGCTTTTCCGCCATAATCAAACATTGAGTAAGCACGCACAAACCAACGGTCGTTTTTAATCTCAAATTTGTGCAAATCATACTTCATTTCTCGCCAAGCAAAGCGGCTCGTACTTTGAAAAATACCATTTCCGATTGATTTACGGTATTCGTAAGAAGCCTTTGTTCGTTCGTTGATTTTGAAATGAAGCGAAGGATTCAAACGTACATTTCCTGCTTTAAAATCTCCACCAAAACCAAATTGTCGGCCATCATTTACGGTCAAAATTTCACCTTCTTTGAAACCTGGCATATAAATTCTATAAGGCTTACCATCATTGTATTTAGTAAAAGCTTCGTTGGTAATCGTAGAGCCAATATCACCAAAATAGTTAAGTTTATTCCAACCAAAAGGCGAGCCATAAGCATTATTAGCGGCATCCGAACCTGCTAAACCACCCTCGGTTGTGGCTTTGATAGCGGCATCAGATTCGCCCAAAAACTCATCGGCCGAAATAAAATTAGCATTGAGTTTGAAGGCAAAACGTTTAGCAAAAACCTGTGCATAACGCAGTTGAGTATCGAATAAAAGACGGGAACCACCACGCACCGAAACAGTAATGCCTTGATGCTTGAATGGGTCTTTTGAATTCATCAAAATCACACCGTTCAACGCCCCCGAACCATAAAGGGCCGAATTTGCTCCGTAGATTACTTCGATATTATCAATATCCAATTCGGGAGTTCCCATCCAATTCCCGCCATAAAGCGAAGAAGTTGGCGACATAAACTCCACATTATCAGCCAATTGCAGTAAACGCTCGGCTTTTCCGCTATTAAATCCGCGTGTACTTAGACTTGTCACGAACAAGCTCGACTGGCTTACATCAATGCCTTTGTAGCGAGCCAAAGAAGAAATTAATTCTACGCTCGGAGAATTTTGCAACTGCAAGGCAGAAACTTTCGTGACCGAAACTGGGGCTTTGAAAATACTTTCTTCGATGCGAGAAGCCGAAATCACGACTTCGTTGAGATTCTGAACACTATCAAGCTGAGCCGATGCTCGAAATGATAGCAATACAACTAAAATACTGGTAAAAATTGTAAATCTTTTTTTCATTTTCCGTTTGGTTTAAAAACCCCACCCCCAGCCTTCCTCGACTGGGAGGGAGTTTAGTTTTACGCCCCCTCTCCTTCGGGGAGGGTTGGGGTGGGGTCACTCCTCAATCCATTTTCTAAACTGGGCGGCGTTTTCTTGGCTGATACTTACTTCGGCTTTGGCGAGGTGCAGGAGTTCGAGGGCAATTTTGCCTTTGAATGAAGGTTTAAAACTTAAAATGGCATCAATATGAACAATAAATTTGCGATTTACCCGAAAAAAATCTCGACTCGGCAACTCGATTTCGAGTTCGCTCAGGCTACGTTCTACGGAGTAGCGTTCGCCCATTCGGTCTATCAAAAATACAATTCTTGATTCGGTATAAATAAACGCAATATCTTTGGTTGAAACCACATAATAGTTTGTGCCTTTCTTGGCAATCAGGCGGTCTTTCTGAAAAGCAGACTTTGTTATTTTTGAATCATTTTCGGCCGAAAAACGCTTCAAAAAATGCAATTTCAATGCTTCATATTTCTCCAAAACCCGATTTACTTCTTCCTTCCCTATTGGTTTTCTGAGGTAATCAATGGCATTGTAGGCCATTGATTGCGACCAATATTTGTCATAAGCCGACATAAAGACGACAGGAAAACTCGGCAATGATTCTTGAAATATTTCAAAAACCAACCCGTCCCTTAATTCTACTTCGCACAGAGCCAAATCATACAAAACTCCTGCATTGAGGGCTATTTTTAGTTCTTCGTTTGTTTGGCAAAACTCAATGTTAGACATAGGAAAGTACTCAGCTAAAACTTGTATTAGTAGCTTTGCCTGATTCTCATCGTGTTCGACCAAAAGAATATTCATGGCAATTTGAGTAGTAAGATTTCCGTTTTCGTGCAATGATTTTCGGGCTTGGCGAAATAAAATTTGCGTGACAAAATTACAGAGAACAAATTAGATTACAGGCATTTTGAGATTTTTCGCAAGTTTTTGGTCAAAAACGCATCAAAACAACTATTCCTTACGAACTTACGTCTATCGTGTAAAACTAAACACCATTTATGAAACCTATCAAAATATTACTTGCAGCTACGGGTTTGTGGCTTTTGGTTGCCTGCGTAAAAAATGCCGAAACCATCACGCCTTCTAACACAAACCCCGACTGGTCAACCGAGAGCCACAGTAATGATGCCGACCCAAACTACACGGTGGTTTTTCCGCAAGATAAAGTCAATAGTTTGGAAATAAGCATGACCAAAGAAACTTGGCAGGAAATCAGAACGGATATGATTTCGGTGAAAGGTTCAGATTTTGGCGTGGGAGGAACACAAGGAGGCGGCGGAATGGGCGGCGGTGGTGTAAATAGCACTACCGAACCAAAATATGTGTCGGTTACGCTAAAGTTCAACGGCAAAACATGGAATAATGTTGGTTTTAGGCTCAAAGGCAATTCGAGTTTATCTTCGATTTGGCGTAGCGGCATTTACAAATTACCTTTCAGAATGCAATTTGACGAGTTTGAAGATAAATATCCCGAAATTAACGACCAACGTTTGTATGGTTTCAAGGAGGTTTCGATGTCGCCCGCTTTTAAAGATAATTCGTTGATTCGGGAGAAAGTTGCGTCCGATATTTTCCGCATGGCGGGTATTCCTGCGGCTCAAACGGCTTTTTATAAAGTGTATATCAATTTTGGTGATGGTCTAAAATACTGCGGTGTTTATACGATGATTGAAGCCGTGGAAGATACCATGCTGAAATCGCAGTTTGGCGAAAAAAGCGGAAACTTGTACAAACCAGAATCTACTTTTCAGAATTTTTCACAAGCACAATTCGAGAAAAAAACTAATGAAGAAACAGCCGATTGGAGCGATGTGCAAGCAACTATCACGGCTTTGAATGCCTCGACTCGCACTTCAAACCCTGCTCTTTGGCGTGAAAATTTGGAGAAAGTCCTGAATGTTGACCATTTTGTAAAATGGTTGGCCGTGAACACAACTTTGGTGAGTTGGGACACCTACGGAGCAATGGCTCATAATCATTATTTGTATAACCATTCATCAAAAAAACTGCTCTGGATTCCGTGGGATAATAACGAAGCTCTCACTTCACAAGCTCGTGTGCAGCTTTCGCTCACAGGTGTTGCCACCAACTGGCCTCTGATTAATTATATTGCCAACGACCCCGTTTATTATGCCAAATATAAGGCTTATGTAAAAGAATTTAACGATAATGTGTTTACTACCAGCAAGATGAATGAGATTTTCGATAAAGCAACGACACTCATTACGCCCTATGTAAACGGTACTGAAAAAGAAGAAAAGCCCTATTCAAATCTTACGAATACCGCCAGTTTTACGGCAGCTTTGCCAGTTTTAAAACAACACGTTGTGAGTAGAAATCAGGCGGTAAGTGTGTTTTTGAAGTAGGAAAATATAATCTTGAAGGCCATTAAGTTACAGAATTTGATTTCCAAATTTCATAACTTAATGGCTTTTTTATGGATAAAATTCTATCAATTTGTATCTTGTTAGAAACACTGTGAGTTAAAAGTACTACAAAACTTTTGTATATTTGGGAGTTACACATAACCTTAAAACTCAGATTAATGAGAATAATAACTTGGAACTGTAATATGGCTTTCAGAAAAAAGGCTACTTTCATTCTGGCATACAAACCAGACATTTTAATCATTCCAGAGTCTGAGCATCCAGACAAATTATTATTTCCAATTGACACACCAAAACCGACAGATATTTTATGGTTTGGTAAAAATAAAAATAAAGGACTTGCAATACTTTCTTACAGTAATTTTCGCTTCACAGTTCTTGACAATCACAACCAAGACTTACAGATAATTATTCCAATTGCCGTAACTAATGGGCAGTTTGACTTTAATTTATTTGCAATTTGGGCTAACAATCCAGCAGATAGAGATGGACAATATATTGAACAAGTTTGGAAAGCTGTCAATCATTACAGTAACTTGCTTACAGACACAAAAACAGTTCTCGTTGGTGACTTTAACAGTAACACAATTTGGGACAGAAAACATAGAGAAAGTAATCACTCCAATGTTGTAAAGTTTTTAGAAGACAAAGGAATTTTCAGCACATATCATTTATATCATAAGCAAACACAAGGAACAGAAGAACACCCAACTTTATATATGTATAGACACAAAGACAAACCTTATCATATTGACTATTGCTTTGCTTCAAAAGACTTATTAGCTAAAGTAAATTCAGTTGAAATTGGCAACTTTGATGAATGGAAAAAATACAGTGACCACGTTCCAGTTGTTGTATCTTTTGACAACTAATACAAATAAGGGCGAATATTCAATATTGGGTTTTCTATAATTTTAGCAGACAAAATGCTAATTCTCCTTCGCCAAGTCCAACAACGTTGTAATAAAGTATAATACACAATAGTAACTACAAACAAAATTATGAAAAACATACTCTTTAACTTTATATCAAAATACGTCTCTCTGAACGAAGAAGAGAAAAACGTACTACTTTCGTTAGACATTTTCCGCTCGGTAAAGAAAGGAACAATTTTACTCAAAGAAGGGCAAAAATCGAAAGAAAGCTACTTTGTTTTAAAAGGTTGTTTACGAACCTATTATGTCTTAGAAGGTGAAGAAAAAACTACTGCTTTCTACACAGAAATGGACGCCTTAACACCTCCTTGTGTCATCAATAAAAACCCTTCCGAATATTATGTAAGTTGTATAGAAGACAGTATTCTTTTAATTTCCAATTCTGATATGGAAGAAGAAATAAACAGCAAATTTCCAAAGTTTGATATAATGTGTAGAATGTTGTCGGAAGAATTGCTGGCCAAAGAACGAATAGATTTCGACGAGTTTAAAACTTCTTCTCCCGAACAACGCTACCTCAACTTAATACAAAAACGACCAGACCTTATTCAACGTGTGCCACAGCACCAACTGGCGAGTTATCTGGGTATCAAACCGCAATCTTTAAGCAGATTACGAGCAAGAATCATGGAGAAGGATAAGGGTTGAGATTCCTTTCTTAACTTAAGTGAACGAGTTATAGTATTTGACAAATCTACTTTTGCAGCATCGTTTAACATCAATTAAAACAGCTATGCAAAAGAAAATTTTATTGTTCGCTTTGACTTTACTCATGGCAAGTAAGCTACAAGTGAATGCTCAAGATGCCCAACAAGACAGCACCTACAAAAAGTGGTTTGGTGGTAGTACACTCTATTTGTTAGGAAATTTAGATAAAACCAACAACCCCGAGTATATACAACTAAATGTTGGGTATAGGATAACACCTAAAGATGTTATTTCTCTTCGATTTAAACGCTCCATTTATGCTTGGCCAATTGGTATCCCTTTCGGGCCATCATTCGATAAACCAGGTCTGAACTATCCTGGTCATGCACGCATACTTGCACCAACACTGGGCTATCAACGTTTTTGGTGGAAAGGAGCCTATACATCCGTACAAGCCTTAAATGCTTTTGAAAAATATATGGATGAGAATAATAAAAAGATTGGGAATGGTTACACGCTGTATCTGGACTTTTATTTAGGTTATCATTTTAAGTTTTTTAAGAACCGCTTCTTTTTTGAACCAGCTATCGGAATTAGTTATTGGCCTGTAAGAACGAATGTGCCAGCATCTTTTAAAGCAGTAGAACAACGATGGAACAACTATTTCATTCAACCTGGGTTTGATTTTGGGTTTAAGTTTTAAAACTACGATAATTAGATAAAGGCAGTTAAACGCTCGAAAAAAGTAACGAAGAAATCCTTTCTTAACTTAAGTGAACGATTTTAAATCTACTGCAAATCTACCTTTGCAGCATCGTTTAACATCAATCACAAATTTATGAAAAAGAAAACTTTATGGATTGTACTTGCCTTAGTGCTGGTAAGTAGTTTACAGGTAAATGCACAATATGACAAACAAGATAGCACTTACAAACGGTGGTTTATTGGAAGCTCTTTATTTGTTTTATTGGGTAATTTAGATACTAAAAACCCTCCCAACTTCGCTCAACTCAATATAGGGTATCGGCTTACAGCAAAAGATGTCATTACTGTTGAGCCCAAAACTTGGAAATACGCTTGGCCCAATGGTATTCATCCATTTTTTAGTGATTCGTACAAAAAGCCCGAAGAACAATTCCCAGGGTATGTGCGTGAGGTTGGCGTTTCAGTAGCTTACCAACGTTTTTTGTATAAAGGGTTATATGCTGAGCTTAATGTAATGCCTACTTGGCAAAAATTTGTGGATAACGACGGCCATAAAATCGACAATGGGTTTCAGGTTTTCAATACTTACCGAATTGGTTATCATATCAAACTTTTTAAAGACAGATTTTTTATTCAACCATCAATCGCCATTACACACCGTGCTTATCACACAAAATTGCCTGATGGATTTAAACAGTTAGATGATAAATGGTCTAAATTCATCTTCGGTGAACCTGGATTTCATTTTGGGTTTAATTTTTAACAAAATCATTAACTTATTGTCGAAAACAATAGTACACAGATTCACACTGATTTCTCTTAATAAACCTGTGCGAATCTGTGTCATCTGTGTGTTATTTTTTACTTTGCTACAATAATTTGGTTTAAGACCTCAGTAAAACGGACGATGAGCTTTGTCCCGTTGAGAAAGCAATTCAGTTGGCACTAAAAATGTAATTACTTTTTAAAATTCATAAAAATACCCTAATTTTATATTGAATCAAAACAGCCCTAAAAATGGCAAATAACGATATAACTCCGAAAGTAACAGGTATAGGTGGAATTTTCTTTTTTTCTGAAAATCCACAAGAACTGCAAAATTGGTATGCTAAAAACTTGGGCTTTGAAATGAATGAATGGGGAGGAGCAAGTTTTGACTCCAGAAATGTTGATAAGCCTGATGAAATTAATAGCCTTCAATGGAATCCTTTTAAACAAGGAAGCGAATATTTTGCCCCTTCAAAAAAGGAATTTATGATAAATTATAGAGTACAAAACATCGAAGGCCTTGTGAGTCAACTCAAAGAAAATGGCGTAACCATACTCGACGATATTGAAACGTATGACTACGGAAAATTTGTGCATATCATGGATACAGAAGGCAATAAAATAGAATTATGGGAGCCAATAAACTCCTAAAATCAATAAAAAAGGCAGTTCTTTGACCTTTAGTATCAATGAGATTTGACAAATTCATACCAACTGACCAGCTAAAACCCTACATCAAATACTTTGTAGTGTCAGAAAATGAACTTGCAAATGAATACAAAGTTTTTCCTACATCAGGACTTGTTATCGGTTTTCAATACAAAGGACAACTTGCTACAATTAATCAAAATACCGAAAACAAACTAACTTCAGCTGGCATTACTGGGATTACAGACGGCTATAAGGTTTTCAAAAACTCTGCTGATATTGGCACAATATTGATTTACTTTACCGAAACTGGCTTTGCTCATTTTGCATCACATCCTGCCAACGAATTATTTAATTTAAGCCTCTCACTTGACGATGTTTTTGATAGAAATATTATAACTGAAGTAGAAGAAAAACTGACGGTCGCCACGAGTGATGAACATCGAATAAAAATAGTTGAGCAGTTTTTAGTATCGCAGCTCAAAAACATTGAAACTGATAAATTGATTGTTGAAGCAATTAAGCTGATTTATCAAACCAATGGAACAATTCGTATAAAAGAGTTGAACGAAAGACTATCTATTAGTCAAAGCCCTTTTGAAAAACGATTTAGAAAGGTGGTTGGTACAACAGCCAAAAAATTTGCTTCTATAGTTCGCTTCAATACAGTTCTTGACCATCTGAACTCTTCCAAAACTTTAACTGAAATCTGCTACGAAAACAATTTCTTTGACCAAGCCCATTTCATCAAAGACTTTAAACTGTTTACGGGTGACACTCCAGAAAATTTTAAACGCTTTTTGTAAAAAACGTTTTTTTACAATTACAGCTATTTTAAGCGTTGCAACTTTGCATCGTAATCTTAATGCAACGACCTCAAAATTCATTTCGATAAGATTAAGCGTTACTATTGCGAATAATCAATTAATCCTTTAACAGCAAAGTAAAATGTTTACAGTAGAACAAATCAAAGCGGCTCACAGCAAGGTAAAATCAGGAGCAGATTTTCCTGCTTATATTAAAGAAATCAAATCAATGGGAGTTACTCATTACGAAGCGTATGTAGAAGACGGTCATATCGACTACCACGGAGAAAAAGACTACACTACAACTGTCCCTGCCAAATACGAGCCATTAATCATTGCTGATACCTCAAAAATAGAAGAATTTAAAGCAGAATTATTGGCACATCAACAAGGAAAAACCGATTATCTTACCTTTATCCGTATGTGTGCAGAAACAGGCATTGAAAAATGGGAAATCTGTATGGATAAAATGACCTGTACTTATTTTGATAAAGCAGGAAATAAAATTTTAGTAGAACAAATACCACAATAAAAATCTCGTGTATAATTACCCACAAACAAAGCAGAGTAAATCTGTATTCTGCTTTGTTTGTTTATAAAGACCTCACCTACTCAACTTCACCTCCGCCCCCGAAGTACTTGCCGAAAACACAATCGTATCAGATTTGTAGCCCGTTTTCTCAAAAACTAAGCTCACATTAGAGCAATTTCGTCCGCCATCAATGTCACTAAACTTAAAACTTCCACTTGTATCGCTCTTAATAATTGAGTAAGATTGGTTCTGTTTGTATATCACCACATCCGACAAAACTTTCATCGTTTGAGCATCAAATACCTTTCCTTCTACTTTTTGCAAACAATCACAACTCTGCATAAAAGGCATAAAAACTCCAAGAATCAAGTACTTTTTTAGGTTTATTTTGCGAAATGAAGTAATATTTTTCATGGTAAATTTAGTTTTCATGGTACTATCACTTAGCTAAATTACACAAAAAATAGCAGGTTGTTTCTTTCGATATACACAAATCATACGTTTTTCGACACCTTGACACGAAACCAACAAAGCCTTCGTCTTTTTGAATGTGAAGCAAATGTTAAGTTTTTATTAAAATTTCAACTAATCAAAAAGACAAACCTAAAGCACCGATTATGAAATCAAAGAATCTATTTTTTACTGCTATCTCGCTCGTAAGTATCTGTATTTCGTGTAATAAACTGGGGGATTCTGAGACCATCGACCCAATTCATGCAGGTCTAACCGACTGGACAGAAGCAACTCACGGCAAAACTGACCCTAATTATGATGTAGTTTTTCCGCAAGATAAAATCAATACACTCGAAATTACGCTCACAGCCGAAAACTGGGCAGCCATTAAGGCCGACATGAAAACAAAAGCAGGTAATGATTTTGGTATAGGAGGAACACAAGGTGGTGGTCAAATGGGTGGTGGTATAACCCCTCCAACTGGCGGAGGCGGACAAATGGGTGGAGGAGTTCCGCCAACAGGTGTCAATATTGATAGTTTGAGAGCAGCTATGGGAGGAAATCTCCCAAATGGTGGAGGCGGGGCATTAGATATTATTCCTGGCGACCCCATCTATGTACAATCATCGGTCAAATTCAATGGAAAAGAATGGTATAAAGTGGGGTTTCGTCTGAAAGGGAATTCGAGTTTATCGCAGGCTTGGAGTGCAGGTATTTATAAATTGCCTTTCAAATTACAGTTTGATGAGTTTGAAGACGCAAATCCCGAAATAACCGATCAACGTTTTTATGGATTCAAAGAATTTTCGATGTCTCCAGGGCAAGGCGATGCTTCTTTGATGCGAGATAAAGTTGTCTCTGATTTATTTCGTTCGGCAGGTATTCCTGCGGCTCGCACTTCTTTCTACAAAATATACATCAATTTTGGTGAAGGTCTGAAATATTGCGGTGTTTATACAATGGTTGAAGTCATTGACGATACAATGGTAGAAAATCAATTTGGCGAAGATAAAGGAAACATCTATAAGCCAGAATCAACTTTCCAAAGTTTCGTACAGGCCAATTTTGAAAAGAAAAACAATGAAACTGCTGCCGACTGGAGCGATGTGCAATCGGTAATCACGGCTCTCAATGCCACCAACCGTACATCAAATGCGGCCGCTTGGCGAGCAAACCTCGAAAAAAGCTTCAACGTTGACCATTTCTTGAAGGTACTGGCCATCAATAACACCATCGTCAACTGGGATGCTTATGGGGCAATGGCTCATAACTATTATCTTTATACGCCAACCGCCACCAAAAAAGTAACATGGATTCCGTGGGATTTTAACCTTTCAATGACTTCCACAACGGCAGCAGCTGGCGGAAACACCCAACAACAAGGCGGTGCAGGTATGGGCAGAGGAGTTTCGCTCGAAATGACAGAAGTGGCTGCCAGTTGGCCTTTAATCAGATATTTGGCCGATGACGCAACGTATTACGCAAAATATAAGTCTTATGTAAAAGATTTCAATGATAATTATTTCACAACTGCCAAAATGAACGCCATTTTTGATAAAAACTACAACCTGATTTCATCATCGGTGATGCAGGAAGTTGCTCCATATTCATATTTATCAAATACGACGGCTTTCACGAGTGCTATTACGCAATTAAAAGCTCACGTTGTGACTCGTAATCAGGCAGTTGCTACATTTTTGAAATAGAGATTCAAATGTGGCACACCTTTGAGGGGCGTGCCATATTTAGGAATATCCACGTCATCCGTGTTCCAAAATTGACAAGAATAAGTAATAAAATCAGCATCAGAATAGTTTTATTTCAAGTATTAAATTTTGTGCCGATATTGCTAAACTATTCAATTTTGCTTAGAAACAGTAAATGAAAACGCTAAACTAAAAACATGAGAATTTTAATTTTGCTTTTAATGCCTTTCTGCCTATTGGCACAATCAAAAAAAGATATTCGTAAAAATGGTGTCAAGGGAATGACCGAAGTAATCGTAGAATATGAAAACGGAAAAGAAGTCAGCCATAACGATGTATCGAAAAAGTTCGACAAAGAAGGCGAAGTAATTTTAGAAGTCAATTACGATAAAAACGGAGCATTAAAAGACAAAACTGCTACAAAATTCAATAAAGATGGCGATAAAATCGAAGAAACCACTTTCGATGCCGCTGGTAAGCAAATCAATCGTTTTGTGTATAAATACAATGCCGACGGCGAAAAATCGGAGGAAATTAAATATGATGCCAAGAATGTCATCATCAGTCGTTCGGTTTATACAATCAATGGAAAAGGGCTAAAAACCGAAAGAAAAACCTACGATGCCAAAGGCAAGTTGATGCAGACCAAAAAGTATATTTATGAGTTCTAACCACCACCCCCAACCCCCTAAAGGGGAGTAATTGACAATGACACCAAAGATTTTTTTCGATAAAATACAAGAAGAAGTTAATCTCTTTGAGCCGATTACTTTGGCCGAAATGGAAGGGGTGAAACTAATGGACAGAATGGATCTAAAATACCTAATTCCAGTAAATTTCTTACCCAATATCTTGGCCGATGCTAAGCAACATTATAAACTCTTAGAGATTGATAATCAGCGAATTTGCCCCTATCAAACGCTCTATTATGATACCGAAGATTTACGGCTTTATCACCAACACCAAGTAGGTAAGCAAAATCGGTATAAAGTGCGTTCACGCAATTACGTTGGTTCAAATTTGCAATTTTTTGAAGTAAAATTTAAGAATAACCACGGTCGAACCATCAAAAAACGCATCAAAACTAATGGCATAAATGAGCCTTATTTGCACGATGAAAGTTCGGCTTTTTTGAGTAAAATCAGTCCGCTCGAACCCGAAAATTTGCAGGGAGTTATGTGGGTCAATTACAGCCGACTTACGCTCGTGAGCAAGCACAGCCCTGAACGCCTTACGATTGATTTGGAGCTTACTTTCAAGAATGATTCAAAAGAAGTACAATATGCTCAAATAGCGATTGCCGAAATCAAGCAAGAAAAAGTGGGAGCCTCGCCGATACTGGATATTCTGAAAAAATACCAACTAAAATCGGGGTCGATAAGCAAATATTGCTTCGGAATCATCAGCCTTTTTGAGGGCGTAAAACAAAATAATTTTAAACGACACCTAAAAAGAATTTCAAAAACCTTACACCAATATGAATCTTTTACAGCAAACGCTATCGCCTGACACCCTACAAACCGTCCAAGCAGCTTCTTTCGAGTTATTCGACAAACTTTCAAGCAAATTTTTCATCCGTTTATTCATAGATTTAACCTCTGTTTTTGTATTAATTCGTCTGATTTTCTACAAAAATTACAAAAAAGCCGACCAATATCTGACGTTTTTTGCTTTCAACTTGGTTATCTTCTTGATAACTTATTTGCTCAACAAAGTCGAAATGTCAATGGGTGCGGCCTTTGGTTTATTTGCTGTTTTTTCGATGCTTCGTTACCGCACCGAAAGCATTTCGACCAAAGATATGACCTATCTTTTCTTGGTTATCGCCATAGGTTTACTTTCGGCCATCAGCAAAGGTGGCTGGGACGAACTGGCACTTTTGAATGGAATTATTCTGACCGCCACATTTTTGCTCGAAAGCAATTGGCTCATCAAAAAAGAATTTACTAAAAACATCGTTTACGATAATATCAATCTGATTACGCCCGAAAAACGCACAGAATTACTGGCAGATTTGAAAAAACGTACAGGTTTCAATGTTCATCGGGTAGAAATCCAAGAAATTGATTTCTTGAAAGATGCCACTCGTATGACAATTTATTTTTATGAATAATTTCCCAGTGTCATGCTGTGCATGGCATTAATAAGATAATATTTCCAATAGTGAAGTAAATGCTAAAAACTGTCTCTCTCTTATGAAAAAATACCTTAAAATAATCACGCTATTACTTATTTCGTCAGTCACTTTTGCCCAAAAATCAGAAGTAGATTTTCAAACCCGTCAAGGCATTGGTTTAAGCTTAGATTTACCCAAAGGTTGGGAAGTACAAGGCGAATTCCGTACCCGATTCAACGAAAATTCTACAAATTACCGAGGATCATACATCTATCTTGGGGGCGAAAAAAAGATAAATAAGTATTTATCGGCTGGCGTTGGCTATCGACTTGGAATGGTCAATGGCGAAAACTTTAATCGATTTTCTGGAAATATCGAAGGAAAGTACAAAATCAATAAATTTACTTTTTCGCTTCGTGAAACCTATCAATCACAAAAACAAACATTTGTTGGCGATGATGAAGGTACAGCCGAAAACTATCTCCGCTCAAGACTCGGTGTAAAATATGCTGTTACAAAAAAATTAGACCTGAATGTTTCGACCGAGCCGTTTATGCACAAAAACGATGGGGTTTTCGAGACAGATTTTTGGAGAAACCGTGCAGGAATCAGCTATGAATATCTAAAGAATAAAAGTGTGAGCTTATACTATATTTGGCAACCCGACGTAAATAAAAATTACCCCGACACTAAAAATATCTTAGGTATTAATTTTAATTTTGGCATTAAAGTTAAGTAAATTCTTGTCAGTATCAAGCCCTACTTTTGGCGTGATACTGACCATTAATTCCAAAACAATGCCTAAAAATAACCTCGAAGTTTGGTTGCGTGGTCCACTGCCCGATGTTCCTCCTCTCCTGCAACCAATAGCTCATGCTTTGCTTCAAGCACAAGAAGAGTTGTACGAATATCTAAGCGATTTTCCCGATAATCTACTTTGGCAACGCCCAGCTGATGTTGCTTCGGTGGCTTTTCATTTACAGCACCTTACAGGCGTACTTGACCGCATATTTACTTACGCTCGTGGCGAATCTCTGAGCGAAATTCAGATGCAAAACCTAAAAGCAGAAGGGGTAGGAAATACTGAAATTACAGTTCAACAACTCATCGAAGATTTCAATAAACAAATAGAAAAAGCTATTTTTCAGTTAAAAAATACCGATGAGACAACTTTAACCGAAGTCAGAGGCGTTGGGCGAGCTCAAATTCCGTCAACCGTGATTGGCTTACTTTTTCATGCGGCTGAACACACAACAAGACATTTGGGGCAACTTTTGGTTACTTCAAAAGTTGTAAAGAAGATAACTGATTTATCAGTCTGACCGCACTTTGCTTATCGCCAGAAAGTAGCTTTTCGTGAATCTTCCGAATGGCTACTTTTGTTTTTTTAGAGCCAACCAAGTCTTCCAAAGCGTTTTCAGTGGCATACAAACTTCCATTTACTTCAACAATATCGGCATCCATCAGCACCGCAGCACGTAGTTTGCTGATGCTGGTTTCTAAAACCACATTTTTGTTTTGTTCGGGCGAATTTTCAAGCACAAACGTCTCACTTTTCGGAATACCATTGAAGGCATAGTAACAGATAATCAGCATAAATATTGCGAGAGTAAGCAAATTTTGAAAATGATTTTGGCGAGAAGGAAACGTTGTTTGCATTACCGTTGTTTTTATTACAAAGTAAAGTTGCAGATGTTAGGAAGAGTTTATCGGAATATTAAGAAAAAGTAAAGTTTATAAAACACCGAAGCCAAACCTTTATTTACGATTTCTTAACATTGGCACAATTTTTAGTTTATAGTATAATACGACCTTTGTGTCAGTAAAATTTAAAACACACATTAATGATTAAGAGTACATTTAGATTAAACCAAACTCACTGGAGATACACCGTGAGAACCACAAACGGACTCAGCGAAGAGCGTTTGTATGAAGACACCGACGAAGATTTGTACGGTGATGCCTTTGAAGGTGATGATTTTGATGAAGTTTTCGATAATTCTATCGAGAATTTCTCAATTGCCGCCTAATTTTTAGCACGATTTATAAGATTTAAAGATAGAAACGATTACAGTTAAAAGATTTTTATCTATCATCTTAAAGAATATCATATAGTTTTGTTTAGGTTAGTAATCAAAGAATTAGCAGGGAGATTTTCACTCTGCTTTATTTTGTTTCTAAACAATCGCTAAAAACAGAAGCCCTTCGATTTAGATCGAAGGGCTTCATTATTTAAACACTTACTGTTACTTGGGTTTTGCGAAATGTTCGATTAAGAATTCCTCGGTAGATACTTCCGAAACGCTCGTAGCACCATTTCCTTAGTTCTCGAATTTCCTTGAAGGATAATAGTTTAAGGCCTTTTTTTAATTCTTTTTCAAACAGTTCTCTCTCAAAACTGACTTTCTCTAAGATCAGTTTTACATACTCAATCATCTTCATAAACATCTACTTTTTATAATGAACTGATGGGTAACGGAGAATTTTAATGTAAATTTAAAAATAAATTTTTGTATTATACAAAGAATATACAAGATATTTATTAGCAATTTATTTCTCCTAAATTACCTTTTTGGCTGTGTATTTATAACGTCAAAAGGAGTTCATCTATTTCTTTTGTAGTGTTAAAAAATGATAAAATTTTCAACAAAACTGCTTCCATTACGGCATCGGGGCATGATGCCCCACAAGTGAGCATAATAGTAGTTTTTTCTTTTTCGACCAAGAATTCGCCTATAATCTCTTGTTTTTTGTGTAAATCGTAGCGTTTAATTAGATTTTTATCCAAAATACTTTCGTGCGATTGTATAAAAAATGTTGAGAGTTTAGCCTCGCAAAGTTCAACTAAATGTGTAGTATTCGAGCTATTGTATCCACCAACAACTACTGCCAAATCAGCTTCATTTTCCAGCAGAGCATAGGTTGCTTCTTGGTTATCATTGGTTGCATAGCAAAGTGTGTCACGAGTGTTAGCAAAATAGCGTTCAACTTCGGCTGGTTGGGCTTTGTGATACCCAATAATTATCTTTTTCAAGTAGTCGGCAATGCCTTGTGTATCCGATGCCAACATTGTGGTTTGGTTCACTACTCCGATTCGCTCTAAGTTACGTTCGGGGTCGAAACCTTCCGAATATTGTCCCGCAAAATCTGTATAAAACTGCTCTTTTGGAAGTTCCCGAGTAATATACTTTGCCAGCAGTTCGGCCTCTTTTATATCATTTACGACTACAGTCGGAGCATTTTGTTTGCTGTGCGAAAACGTCGCACGGGTTTCTTCGTGGTTGGGCTTTCCGTGTACAACAATGCTGTATCCACGCTCGCCGATTTGCCCCGCACGGTTCCAAACTTTCTCAACAAACGGACAAGTTGTATCGTATTTATAAGGGTCTATACCGAGCGAAGAAAGTTGCTGCTGAATCTCAATAGTTGTTCCAAACGCTGGAACAACGACCGCATCTTCGGGTTTGAGTTCTTGCCAATCAATTAATTGATTTCCCTTTGTATCCATCAAAAACTTTACTCCTTGCGAGAGTAAATCAGCATTTACATCGGGGTTGTGAATCATTTCACTCAAGAAGAAGATCCGCTTATCTGGGTTTTCGGCAATAGTTTTGTAGGCAATCTCAACGGCATTTTCTACACCATAGCAAAAGCCAAAGTGTCGGGCAATCAGAAACTTAACCGAACCAAAATCGAGCACAGTTGGTGTAAAATCTTTCTTCAGTTTATCTTTTGTTCGACGAGCCTCCTTGATTTTACCGATGATATTGCTCTTATAAATTTCTGGAATGACAAATGATTTCATATTTTTTGAAGCTAAAAGTCACTGACCTAAGCCAATCACTAATTTATTTACAAATCTAACAGATGATTTACATATAATGAGGAATAATCTGTATTTTCGCACAACTTATATACTTATTAGTAATTATTGAAAGTTTGTTATTGGTTAATTTGTTGTTATGTAGTTTGCTTTCCAACGACATCTAACACAAACAAATTTAATTCAGACACTTAAAAATAAGTAAGTAAAAGTTATTTCTACTAAAAATAACATATTTTAATGAGATTGTGTTTTATAAAATATCTTAAACTTTCTATTACTACACTCCTATTTGGGAAATTGAGTATATTATTTTTTCTGTTTCTTATAAGCAAATCTGGTCTTAAAGCTCAAAGTAATTTTACTCCTCTTAACGAAGATTATACAAACTTGATTGAACGCTACGAGATAAAAAGCGGTAGTTTATCGAGCCTTCATACCAACATCAAGCCAGTAAGAAGAAAAGATCTGGTAAAATTAACGACTGAACTGGAATCGGACGAAAAAGCTAACTTATCTAAAACTGACCGATTCAATTTAGCTTATCTCCAAAATGATAGCTGGGAATGGCTTGATAATGAAAAACTCCCACAGAGTGATAGCAAAAAACCATTATGGACACACTTATTTAGAAAGAAATCTGACTTTTATAGCACCCAAAACAAAGACATAGACTTTCATGTTAGTCCGATTTTTCAGTTTACTTTTGCTCAGGATAATCTTGCTAAGGAAACACCCTATACCAATACACGTGGTATTGAAGTACGAGGGACATTGAATAAAAAACTGGGTTTTTATTCAATGCTTACCGAAAATCAGATTGTATATCCTGAATATATCAGAGAATACGGACGAGAATACAACGCAAATCCATACGAAGGATTCACTAAGATTCCGAATGCCGATTCGAGTAAATACTTAGCAGATTTCTTTTCGGCACGAGGATATATTACTTTTCAGGCCATCAAAAGTGTACAAATTCAGTTTGGACATGATAAAAACTTCATTGGATCGGGCATTCGCTCAATGATTCTATCTGATTTCTCTGCACCTTATTTGCACCTCAAAATTACGACTAATGTTGGGCGTTTTCAGTACATGAACTTGTTTGCTCAGATGATAAACAAGCAAATTCCCTTAGCTGCTGACGGAACAGAACAACTCCCACCCAAATACTTTTCGTTGCATCATTTAAGTGTAAATATTGGTCGAAACCTAAATATTGGAATTTTTGAAAGTATTATTTTTGGCAAACGCCAAGTTGGGTTCGATATTAATTACCTAAATCCTGTGATATTTCTACGTTTTGCAGAAGGACACCTCGGAAGTGTCGATAATTCGATTGCTGGATTAAATTTTAAATATAATTTCAAACGTCACTTTTCTCTATACGGACAATTTGTGTTGGATGAATTTAATGTAAAATATTTCAAGCAAGATGGTTGGTGGGCTAAAAAATACGCTGCTCAAATCGGTGGACGCTATATTGATGTTTTCGGAATAAAAAACCTTGATTTTCAGACAGAATACAACTTAGTAAGACCATATATGTATAGTCATAATTCGACTTACAGTAATTATGTCAATTATAACCTTCCTTTGGCTCATCCTTTGGGAGCAAATTTCACAGAACTTCTGCTAATTGGACGTTATCAACCAACGAGGCGTTTGTTCCTAAACTTCACGACAATGCTCACTCAACAAGGCAAAGATTCAAATATTATCAATTGGGGAGGAAATATTTTGCGAAATTACAATTTTGCCCGCCCATTTGACTATGGAAATGAAATTGGTCAAGGTCGCACAATTAATACAAAATTCTATCAATTTGGAGCATCATACATGATCGCACATAACCTGTTTGCTGATTTAAAGGTTCAAAACCGTAACATTAATCTATCAGGCGATGCTGATGATAAAAAGAACATGATTTTTTCGGTAGGCCTCCGCTGGAATACAAGTCAAAGGCAGTTTTTATTTTAACTTTCTAAATACTGTTTGTGCTATTTTTTAAAATTTACCATTATTCATTGTTAATTATACATTCTCCATAATCATGTTTGTCCTTACCGAAAATAACTCTTTAGCCAACCACTTTCTTTCTGAACTGAGAGATGAACAAACGCAAAAAGACTCGATGAGATTTCGCCGAAACTTAGAGCGTTTGGGTGAAGTTTTTGCTTATGAAATCTCCAAAACTTTGGGTTTTCAAAAACACGACGTAAGCACTCAGCTCGGTATAAAAAAGACTTACCATCTTTCACAAGATGTAGTTTTGGTAACGATTCTTCGGGCAGGTTTGCCTTTGCATCAAGGCTTGCTAAACTATTTCGATAAAGCAGAAAATGCTTTTATAGGAGCATATAGAGGTAAACACGACGAAAAAGAAGCATTTGAGATAGAAATGGACTACATTACAAGTCCAGATATACACGATAAAGTATTGATAATCAGCGACCCCATGCTGGCTACTGGTAAATCAATCGAAAAGGCATACCACGCCATGCTACGCTACGGAGTTCCTGCCAAGACACATATTGTATCGGCTATTGCGAGCCAGCGGGGTGTACGCTTTATTCAAGCACGCCTACCTCAATGCCGCTTATGGGTTGGAGATATTGATACTGAGATGAATTCAAAATCGTATATCGTACCGGGCTTAGGTGATGCTGGCGATTTAGCCTTTGGAGGGAAGATTTAGTGATTAGTTACTGATATGTTATTGGAGAATTAGTAGATTTGTTTTTCGAGTCACCAGTTTACCAATAACCAATAACTACTATTTTAATCGCTCAAGTGTAGCTTTCATACGGTACTGAAGCACTACTTTTTTACCAGATACATTTTCGAGTAAAGGTTTTAACACCAATTCTGCATTTTTCTTGGTTTGCTCCAGAATTCCCATCTCAAGAGCTGACTCCTTGATTTTAGCTTCAGCACGGGTGTAAGCTTCGTTCATCAGCGATTGTTCGTTCATGAAAGCATACTCAGTATCGTAAATTTTCGATTTACTATGATCAATTTTATAACTACACAGCTCAGGGTCAGGTAAATGAACAATTAATGTATCATCTTTGGTTATGATATCTTCAGCTTTAATTTTTGTTAAATCTATACAACCGATCGCTTCGCCTTGTACAATCAAAATTGCTTTCGGATTAGGCATATAATCTCTTACTAATTCTTGCTCGACCACATCTCTGAAAGCAAAATTCGATAATTCTAACTTGCCTAAAACAGTCATTTCTTTCAACACTATATTGTGGGTCGTCTGAATATCTCTAATAGTGAAAGGGTTAAAGTTTTTAAATTTTTCCCACAAAAAAATTGATAATATCACTGTAATGAATAGTATTATTATCTGTATATATCTTTTCAGCATTTTCCTTATTTTGATTTATATAAAAGTACTCCTTCATGTAAAATTACACTACTTTCGAAATAAAGTATGCTTATTTATTATAAAAGCTACATTAAAAAAATTACCTTTTAAAATTCTCATCTTGATTATAATATAATTTTAAACTAAATTTTAAGATGTTTTCTGTATCTTTGTAAAGTTAAAAGTAACCAAAAACTCTATTTACAGTGACGCTTATCAAATCAATTTCGGGTATCAGAGGAACTATTGGCGGAAAAAGTGGCGATTCCTTGACCCCTTTAGATGTTGTAAAATTTACTGCTGCTTACGGTTCTTGGCTTAAAAACAAAAATTCAGAAAAACCACTTCGTGTAGTAATTGGAAGAGATGCCCGTTTATCAGGCAAAATGGTTTCCGATTTGGTATCTGCTACTCTTGTCGGGATGGGTTTTAATGTAATTGATTTAGGCCTATCTACTACTCCTACTGTTGAAATTGCTGTTCCACTTGAAAATGCCTTAGGTGGTATTATTCTGACGGCAAGCCATAATCCAATACAGTGGAACGCTCTAAAATTACTCAACGAAAAAGGCGAGTTTATTTCTGGTGCCGACGGCGAAGCATTACTGGCAATTGCCGAAAACGATAGTGCTGAATATGCCGATGTAAAAAGTTTGGGGAAAGTAGAAACGAATGATACTTATTTACAAAAACACATCGAAATGATTTTAGAATTGCCATTGGTAGATAAAGAAGCCATTGCAAAAGCTAACTTCAAAATTTGTGTTGATGCCGTAAATTCTTCGGGTGGAATTGCAGTTCCGATGCTTTTAGAAGCTTTAGGCATAAGTGAAATCAAGAAAATAAACTGCGAGCCAACGGGCGTTTTTGCTCATAATCCAGAACCATTACCTGAAAATTTAAGAGAAATTTCGGGTGAATTACGCAAGGGAAATTATGATTTAGGAATCGTTGTTGACCCAGATGTAGATAGATTAGCATTTATAAATGAAGATGGCGAGCCATTTGGCGAAGAATATACACTCGTGGCAGTTGCTGACTATATCTTAAAAAATACCGAAAATAAAGAAAATTTGACAACAGTTTCAAACCTTTCTTCGACTTTGGCATTAAAAGATGTAACTGTTAAAGCTGGTGGAACTTATCATTCAGCAGCCGTTGGTGAAGTAAACGTTGTAACCAAAATGAAGGAAGTTGGTGCAATTATCGGTGGAGAAGGCAATGGAGGAATCATATATCCAGAATTCCACTACGGACGTGACGCACTGGTTGGAATTGCTTTATTTTTAACACATCTGGCAAAATTCAGCAAACCGATTGGTTTCTTACGTAATACTTATCCTAACTACCATATCGCCAAAAAGAAAGTAGAACTTACCGCAGATTTGGATGTCGATGGAATTTTAGATGAAATTAAAGATAAATACGAACGCTATCCGATAAATACTGAAGATGGTGTGAAGATAAATTTTGAAAAAGAATGGGTTCATTTGCGTAAATCGAATACTGAGCCTATCATCAGAATTTACGCTGAGTCGGAGTTTGAAACAACCGCCTCAAATCTCGCCGATAAAATCATTCGAGATATTAAAGAATTGATTGCTCAGTAATCACATTCTATATTTTTTAAAGAGCTTTAAATTGTACAAACAGTTTTAAGCTCTTTTTTTATGCGTACATTCTTCATCTTCTGTTCTCGAAGAATCCGTAAGCTAACATCGGCTATTAGTTTTGGCACTGAATTTGTGCATCATTTTTGCACAAACGATTCGCTTATTTATAAATGGTTGTTTTACAATCATCCAATCATTTGATTTATTATGTTCAGGAAAAAAGAAAACTCAAGATTTATAATATCTATCCTTCTATGGATAGTTAGTATGCAAGTGGTAGTTGGACAAGGTTTTCCGACGAACCTTGAATGGCAAAAATGCTATGGTTGGAACGATTACCACGGAGATGAAGGCACTAAGATTATTCCTACACAAGATGGAAATTATATTGCCATTGGTAAAAAGAGTTTAAATGGTTTAGAACTTATATGGGTTGCCAAGATAGGCTCACTGGGTAATATGCTCTGGGAAACAACGGTGTCAGATAATAATGTTTACACAGGCTTTAAAGCCCAAGATATTATTCAAAATCCTGACGGTAGCTATATTTTAGTAGCACGAGTTAATAATTATTCAAACCTACGCTTTAGTAATACAAATGCTCTCAATATTTCTGCAATAGCCAGCAAAGGTAATGTTGATATTCTAATCGCTAAACTCGATGGTGAAGGTAAAATGGTTTGGAATAAAACTTACGGAGGTGATGGTGAGGATATTCCAATAAAAGTTTTATCTACCAATGATGGGAATCTGATGCTACTCTCTCATACTGGCTCTTCGAATGGTGATATTGCTAATTCTAATAAAAATACATCAAGCTTTAATCAAGACTTATGGCTTGCCAAATTAGACCAAAACGGCTCACTATTATCAAAAAAATGTATCGGTGGCAGCGGAGACGAAATGGGTTTTGATATGAAAAAAGCCGATGGTGGATTCGTAATTGTTGGTTGTACCAATTCAAATGATAATGAAATAGGGCCAAATAAGGGCGGAAAAGATATTTTAGCCGTAAAAATTGATGAATCAATCAATGTGGTTTGGAAAAAAACTTATGGCGGAAACCAAAAAGATGAAGCAAAGAGAGTATTAATACAACCTAATGGTGATATTATTGTTGGTTTAATTTCTAACTCTTCGGGTGATGATTTTCAGTTTACACCAAACGATGTTTTCCCAAATAATTTTGAAGAAAACATTTGGCTACTAAAACTCAACTCCAGTGGTGAACTGCAAAATAAAAAAATGTTTGGTGGTGCTGGTCGTGATATTCTTAACGATTTAATTGCAACCAGAGACGGTAATTTTGCGATTGCAGGCTCAACAAGGTCAAATAATGGAGATATCAATGACCGTAATCGAATTCCTTCTAATAATAATGGACAATATGATTTATTGCTCATGAAAATAGGTAATAATTTTGATTATATTTGGTCAAAAACACTCGGTGGCTCATCAGAAGATGAAGGAAATGGGATTGTAGAATCTAATGAAGGGGCGTTTATTGGTATCGGAACTACCCAATCATTAGATGGTGATGTTTCAGGAAACCATTTCAGTTCTCAAAACAACAGAGACATCTGGTTTGTAAAGATAAATTACCGATGTGAAACTGAAATTGTTACTTCCGCTGATTTAGTAGCTGTTAATTCAGAAGTAGTAGCCTCCGAAAGTATTATAACATCAGATAAAGTATCTAAAAATTCGTCAATTCATTACGGTGCCAATAAAAACGTTGATATTGTTGCTGGTTTTGATAGCGAATTTGGTTCAACTCTCGATTTCAACTCAGCCGGTTGTAATGCCGTTGGTGGTATTAGTCCTAATCCTATTCAAATAAAGATAAATAATGAATGCCGAGAAGGCGGGATGAAATTTGAATTTATGCCTTTTACACCGAGTACAGATTTGGGACAGTATAAAATATCAGTGCAAAACCTCGACCCTAAAATTGAATTTAGTTTCAATGGAAATACGCTGATAACTAAGAATAATCTTCCGAATAATGGGAATGCCTATTTCGTAGTGAAGGTCTCAAAAGAGGGTTATCATGATTTTGAATATCAAAGTTATACAAGTACCTGTGAGCATGATAATGCTCCGATTGACTGCCCAGAAAATGACCGAGATGTAATTCTTGATAAAGAATATTATAATTCAGGTGAAATTTTTACTGCCTCATGGACAGGTTCACTTTTACCAAATCAAGAATTGTTTTGGTACAATGAAAATGTAGAAACGATTTCAAAAACAGCAACAACTTTCACTGGAAGAATTACAAGTTTCCCAGCTCACGTTCAAGCCCAACCAGGTATATTTCCAGACTCTCGTCCGTGTCACGGTTCTACGAGGGTTGAATTTAGACCAAGAAAATAAATACTTATATCTAAAAAGCCCCAAAACTAAAGATTTTGGGGCTTTTTGTTATAATAATATTACTCTACCACCACATTTCCACCACCGCTATAACTGCGGTAATCGCCGTTATACATGGCATCGGCTGAAACTGGACCGAGAATAAATTTACCACGAGAAACAACCCTTACTAAATAGTAGAAAGTCTTTTCGGTAGCATCGGCTGTGGTATAGAAATTGATTCTATCATCACGAATATCGAAATGTTGGGGTGTTGAAGCATTTTTTATCCACGTCATATTGCGGTCTTCGTTCAGGCGAGGATTTTCAATCTCAAATGCTGCTGGAAGCATATCTGTTACGACCACATTTTCAACGGGTGTGCCGAGCGTGCTGCTTACACTCACTTTTACTACAACTAACTGATTTTGTTTTAAAGCTCCGCTAAGCGGCTCTCCATTTCGGGTTAAAAATTGTCGGCGAACTTTCAAGAAATTATCTTCTTCTACGTAGCTTCCTGTGGCACTTAGCCCTTCTTGCTGAGAGAAATAATACAAGCCACCTTTTCCTTTGGCCGAGATATTGACCAATTTCCCTGCGATGCCTTTTCCAATATTCAAATCTGTTCCTGTAAAATTCGCTAAAATCTTATTATCAACTGATAATGAAGCCGTTACAGTCGATTCACCCGTACGTTTAGCAATTTTACCCAAAGCTAAGAAACTAAACACCGATTCTTGCGTTGAAAGATAAGGCGTTGATTTGATGGCTTGCGAAAGTATTCTTGCCAGTTTTGGCACTTGCAGATTTTCGGGGTCAGATTCTACCAAACTATTCAACGAAATAGCTAAATTTCTGATAGGTGAAGCAAAACTCCCTCCTGTTTGTTTTTGGGTGTTTTCTATCACATAATCTTTCGGTAAAAGCTGTTTGAAACTACCTTCATCGCCAATTTGAGCAAAACTTGCACCGAGCATATATCGCTCATCGGTTGTCAATAAAGGCTGATTGGCCTTGTAATAATTCATCACTGGCTGATTGGCCTTTCCTGCCATTGCGAGCGTATAGAGTGAATAAATCATTTCATGACGTGCAATCGTTCGAGTTGTCCAAGTGCCAGTTTCGTTATAAATATAATCAGTTTCGGTTAAATCTTGCATCGAAGTTTTGGTAGTCAGATAATCCAACATTCGATTTAGATTTTCGTCACTTACCTCAAAATCTGCTTTTTTAGCTTCGAGTAAGAAATGAGCCGCAAAGGCTGTTCCCCACCAACTTTCGCTATCGCCACCTTGCCAATAGCTCACCGCACCATTTGCCAATTGCATACTTTCTACTTTACGAATAGCCGCTTGCACATTAAATTGTGGATTCCAGTCATTTTCGCCCGAAACTCTGAGCGAGCGAGAGTTTTTTGCAATCATTTTTGTGAAATCGGCAAAATATAATTGTGGGAAAGCCTTTGAAATTGTCTGCTCAACGCAACCATGCGGATATCCCAACAAATAATCTAACTGCTTCGCAAACTGCACCATCGGCGAGCGACTCACCAACAAACTTGCCTGTGCCGTGCCTGTCATATAATCGTTTCCAAGATTTACACTTTCAGTTTTTCCTGCCAAAACTACGCCTGACAATGAGGTTTTGAGCAACGAAGTTGAAGGTCTGATTGTTAAATCTATTTTCTCAGAGAACTTTTCTTTGAAACCATTTACCACTACCGCAATACTTCCAGTGCCGATAGCCGCAGGTGCTTTGATACTAAACATCGTGCGAACTTCTTTACCCGCAGGAACTGCAATAGACTGGTTATTAGCACCTTGCAAAGCCAATCCACCAGTAAGATTAACCGAAACGTTGGCAATTGTGGCGGTTTTGGTAGTATTTGTAACCGTTACAGGAATCATCACTTCATCGTTCGGACTCAAGAACCTCGGAGCTCCCGTGCTGATAACAATTGGATCTTTTACTTTCATATTGGCATTAGCCGAACCAAAAGCCTCATCTTTATACGCAACCGCCATAATGCGTAAATCGCCCGAAAATTGCGGAATTTCAAATTCAAATTCGGCTTCTCCATTCATGCCAGTTTTTAAGATTCCTGACCAAATTGCTACCAATTTCGTACGACCATTACTTAATGGATTTACTCGTTTTTCGAGGTTATAACCATCACCGCCCGTGCTACTACTTGCCAATGATAATTCAGGGAAAAGGAATTGATACAAATCGTGGCTGCTTACTTCCAAAGCTTGTTTTTGATAGAAATAATTGTAAATATCGGGTGTTTTAAAGTTTTTGATTTGCAAAATGCCTTCATCAACCACCGAAATCGTGAGTTCGGTATTGGCTTTGGTTTTTATCGTAACTTTCTGCTTACGTTTCGAGCGAGATTCTTTCACCGCCACAATTTCAACTGGCAATTGATTGGCTGGTTTTTCGACTTTCATCGGAGCAAAACCGTGAGCCACCGTGAGCGGCATATCTGTTCCTTTCATTGGGCGAATGAGCGTTGCCGTTACATAGACATTTGGCAACATTTCTTCGGTAATTTTGATGTCGATTTCGGCCGATTTTTTATCGGTTTCTACATAAAAATGCTCTAAAACTGTTCCTTTTTCTACCGTTACGAGCATTTTTCCTGCAAATGGCGTTTTCATCAAAATTTTAGCTTTATCGCCCACTTCGTACTTTTCTTTATCAAATTCCATCAAAACTTGCCCTTCGTTACTTACTTCAAATGAGCTGCTCGATGTATTTCCATAGCCATACGCATAAAAACCTTGCGAAGCGTAGCTTTTTGCACCCGCTTGGGCAATACGAATTTCGTATTCGCCCGATACTTGCGGAATGAATTTTATCGAAGATTTTCCTGCCGCAAAACTCACCTCTTTGGTCTGGACGAGCTTCTCTTGTCGCTTAGAATTATAGCGAATTACTCCATCAGTTTTTTCGACAACCGTCTGATATTCAATGCGATAGACCAAAACTTCGGCTTTAGCAGACTTTGCTTTTCCATCGGTCGAAACGGCTGCGAGTGGAATCGTCATGGGCACGTGCGTTCCGACGTAATAATCGGCTAACCCGATACCATAAAAAGTATCTTGTGTGAAAACATCAAAACTTTTTACTCGATTGAGCGGACGGCCAGTTTCATCAAAAACTGTCACGAAAACTTTTCCTTCAAGCACACCCATATCTTGGTAAGTAGTGGCCAATTGAAAGGCCTGTTTGGCTTGTCCGTTTTCATCAGTTGAACCTTGTCTGAGGTCATGCTCAAATTTCGTATCATTCTGAATATCAAACGAATACGCTTCAAAACCTTTCGCAAAAAAGGCTTTTCTTTTTAATGAAAAATCCATTTCATAATTTCGGTTCGATGCTGGCGGACCAAATAAATTAGTTGCCGTTGCCACCAGATTTACGGTTTCACCAGTTTTGTAGCTGTCTTTTGCCGAAACGTCAACTTTGATTCTATCAGGCATAAATTCTTCGATGCTGATAGATTTTGAGGTAAGCAAAACATCATTTCCGTTCAGGATTTCGATGGCGTAAGTTCCTGTTACGGCGGCACGGTCGAGCGGAATTGATGTTTCGATTGCTCCTTGTGCATTGGTATTTTTCAAGAAAGATTTAAATTCACGACCATTGGGCAAAATAAGTCTGATTTTCAAAGGAATATCTGCCGCAGAAGCCCATTTGGCATCACGCACAACGGTATTGAAATGAATAGTTTCACCTGGGCGATAAATATCACGGTCGCCATAAACGAAAGCATCAAAACCCGTTGAGTTTGCTCGTTTGCCTTCCACCTCAAAACGTGAGGTTTCTACTTGCGTATCTTCGAGCAACATATAATTAAAATCGTCTTCGGTACGAGCCGTAATCATAGCCAACTTGAAGTTCGGGGCTTTTTCTTTGAGTTTTTCAAAAACGATAACGCCCTTACTGTCAGTTTTTTGCGTTTCCATGATTTGATTATTAGTCGAAATCAATTTTATCTCGACATCACCCATTGGTTCGGCATCTATGATTGAATTAACAAACACCATGAGTTGGTCACCATCGGCAGATTTTTTGGCAATAATTCCTAAATCAGACACCGAAACGAGTTTGGTGGCGTTCTGATAATATTCATCGTTTGAGTTGAGATTGACCAAATAAACGCCACGCAATTTATCTTGCTCAGGCATGGGCATATTCAGCACCGAAACTCCGTGTACTTTTGATAAATTGCCCGTTTCGATGGTGCGGTCAACAATTATATCACTATAAATTCCTTGGTCGTCAGTGCCGTAGTTAAAGCCGTTTACTCGGCTTTCTTCACCGTCATAATCGTAGTTTTCGTAGCGGTTATTTCGCACATACGAGAGCAAGTTATTCTCGTAAATCTTCACAATCTTGAGTTTTACTTTTGGAATATTCGTAATGCGGATTCCTACATTTCGACTACCTTTTGATGAGAGATACAAACCCTTTTTGCTCGTAAATTCGATACTTGCAGGCATTTCTCCGAAAAATAAATCTTTCGTTACATCACCATCAAGTTTTGCTCCGAGTGTACCACGTAGATTATCTTTTATTGTGAGTGTATAAGCCTCTGAAGCACTAAAAAAACCTTTGATGATAAAACCGTTTTCGGTCAATTCGGTTTGCACATCGACGGATGGTTCGATTTTGAATGCATCTTTGAGGTTTTCGCCCGAAATTTGTTGGGTGGTGATTACTTTCACAAAACCTTGATTTTTCTCGAAACCTGTTTCAATATCAACCACTTTTACATTATACGGTGAAGGTAAAACACCCTCCAATTCGATTTTTTCTTGTGTAGCACCTGCACTTCCTGCAATTCTTACGCCTTTTTCGATGATTGTTTTAAGCGAACTTTCATCTTTTAGTGAAGGTGCATTATCAAGGGCCAGTACCAACTTTTGGTCGTTGGGTGTGCTATTTAGGTTAAATTTCGTATCAGCATCTTCGAGCTGAACCTTTAGTAAATTCGTAACATCGGTTTCTTGAACTGGATAATTAAAATCAACTTTTACTTTCGCAACTGGCTTATTATCAGCACCTTTCATCCAATACGTTTCTATTTTCTGAGCTTTTAGATGCGGTGTATGAAACTCAAAAGATTCATTATCTAAACCATAATTTTTAGTTGCCGATTTGCTCAAAAGATTTTTGGTAAGCACCGCTTTATAGTTGGTTGCTCCTTTGAAACCATTTGATGGAGAAAATACCAATTCGTTTTTGGCTGACCATTTAAAAACTCCCTCAACTTTTGGCTCAATTCTGACGTATTCAACTGCTTGCCAAGTTTCTAAGTCAGCCTCAGAAACCAAGTCTTTATTGAAAGTAAAAACTAAGTTTTGAGCAAGTTGAATCTCATCCTCAAAGTTTCTGGCGGCTACGCTTACTTCGTTGAGTTTGGAACAGCCCGTGAATAAATATGAGGTTTGAGCTATTAGATATGAAAAAAAGAGTACACGCACAAAGCTATTGGCTTTTAGGCGAGAAGAAAGAGGGTTCATGGGCGATTTGAAGATTTGAATAGGTTTCGAGGGTATTAACGTGGAAAGTTCGGGAAATTGTAGCGGATTATCAAAATTATTTTTGGAGGATTTGATCAAAAACTACATCAGAAAAATTCAAGAATTCCTTTCATCTGATGAAGGAAGGCGAATACCTTAATCACTACAAAATTCCCAAAGCAAAAATACTTGAAAATAGCCGATTACGAAAACTTAGGTTTACTCTGTCGTGACCACGATGAATAAGCAGAGGCTCAAAAATATTTCACAAAGACACTGGATATTTACCCAAAAACCAACTACGTTGCCAGTGTAAAAGCTGTTCAGAAATTGATGTCAAGTGATAATAATAAAGAAGAATATTATGCAGGAATAGATGTTGGAACTACTGGTATAAAACTGAGTATTTTAGGAGCAGAACTTAATCCAAAAACTAAGAAATTAGAGTTTTGGGTAGCGAAAAAATCAAAATTGCCAATATTTGTATGGGTATTAAGACCTCAATACTTTCAAAGAAGTAGCAAAAGCCATTAAAAGTTTTGTGATTGACTCTTTGGTAAGTTTTGGTATTCCTTCTGACCGAATAATTATTACTCTTAGTAGTGGTTTGGTAGGTAGAATTCATGCTGACACAACACTATTGAAAAATTGAGGCCGAGTTGAATATATACAATTCGGCCATAATTTTATCAGTTTCTTTGAAAAGTCCTATCGATAAAAGCCCATAGCTACACCACCATCAACATTGATAGCATTACCTGTTGATTTGCTTAAAAGTCCACCCACAAAGGCAAAACAAGCATTGGCAATATCAACTGGAAGAATAACTTCATTGAGCAATGTACGTTTGGCATAATAGGCTGGTAATTCTTCCACCGTAATGCCGTATGCTTTTGCACGGCCTTCGGCCCAACCACCTGCCCAAATATTTGAGTCAGAGATAACCGCATCAGGATTCACCGTATTGACACGAATTTTGTCTCCTCCAACTTCGGCAGCCATCAAACGAGATAAATGGGCTTGTGCCGCTTTGGCCGAACCATAACCCGAATTGTTTGGCCCAGAAACTACGGCATTTTTCGATACAATATTCACAATATCACCGCCGAAACCTTGTTTTCTCATCACTTCAATGCCCGCTTTCGATACGATGAATTGTCCTTTTACCAAAATATCATACAACCTATCCCATTCTTCGAGGCTATGCTCAGCAATAGATTTTGAGATACTAATTCCAGCATTATTTACCACAATATCAACTCCGCCAAAGGCCAGACAAGCAGCATCAAGTGCTTTTTCGGTACTTGCAGCATCGGTTACGTTTAGCAAAGTAGTTGCTACTGCATCTCGTCCGAAAGTTTTGATAAACTCAGCTTTTGCTCCTTCCAAACGCTCTTCGTTAATATCATTGATGATTACGCACGCCCCTTCTTCGGCAAATTTTTTGGCAATGGCTTTGCCAATTCCACCAGCCGAACCTGTAATCAAAGCAACTCGGCCTGACAAGGCTTTTGGCTTTGGCATACGTTGTAATTTGGCTTCTTCCAACAACCAATATTCGATATTAAATGCCTCTTGGCGTGGTAAAGAAGTATATTCAGACACTGCCTCTGCTCCTTTCATTACGTTTACGGCATTGATATAATATTCTGATGCCAAACGAGCCGTTGTTTTATCTTTCGAGAAAGTAAACATTCCCACACCTGGGTATAAAATTACCACAGGATTTGGGTCACGCATCGCAGGGGAATTATGATGCTTACAAGTGTTGTAATACTCAGTGTACATCGCACGGTAAGCCTCAAATGCTGGCGTAAGTTTTGCTTTTAGTACCGAAACATCTGTTAAATCTTCATTTGGAGCTAATTCTAAGACCAAAGGAGAAATTTTTGTACGTAAAAAGTGGTCAGGACAAGATGTTCCAAGCGGTGCGAGTTTTTCTAAATCATTAGAATTAATAAACTCTAAAACTCGTGCATCATCGGTAAAATGTCCAATCATTTTGCGTTCGGATGAACAAAAACCTCTTAAAATTGGAGCAATTTTAGCAGCTTGCAATTGACGTGCATCAGTCGGAAGGCTTTCGATTTTCTGTCCCCCAAAAACATTTTTATAATTACTTTCCAGATATTCTGCACATTTTTCGATTACTTCGAGTGTGTTGATATAGCTTTCGTAAGCGGTATCTCCCCAAGTGAAAAGTCCGTGCGAACCGAGCATAATTCCACGCAGTTTGATTCCACGAGCGGCGGCTTCTTCTAAGCACGTGCGTAATTGCAAACCTAAATCAAAACCTGGACGTTGCCAACCAACCCAACCCACTTCACCATTGAATAATTCTTCGGTGATTTTCTTCCCATCTTTGGCGGCGGCAATCGCAATAGCGGCATCGGGGTGAAGGTGGTCGATGTGTTTGAAAGGTAAAAATCCGTGCAGTGGAGTATCAATTGAAGGTGCTTTTGAGGCTAAGTCAAAAATACAGTGATTGAAAAGTTCAACCATTTCGTCTTCAAACTCAATACCACGGTAAACTCTTTCAAGGTTTAGAAGCCTTTCCATGTAAAGTGCCGCACAACCCGACTTTGTGAGTGTGCCAATATCACCACCCGAACCTTTAATCCACATTACTTCGGTATCGGCTCCCGTGAGGGGGTCTTTATCTATGATTTTTACAGAAGTGTTTCCACCGCCATAATTTGTCAATCTTAAATCTGCTCCGAGAATATTTGAACGATATATAAACAAAGCTACTTCATCACCTGCCAATTCAGCGGCTTTTGCATCATCCCATAGGTAGCTTACATGGTTGAAAGTCTTAGAATTTTCCATTTTTTTTCTTAATTATAGCTTAAAATCTTCTTTTTCTCTTAAAAATCACTTCAAAAACTGCCCAACATTCTCATTAGTAACTAACTGAAAGGGAATCATTAGTTCTTTTTCGTAAGGCTGACCCTTGGCAATTTTCACAGCCGTTTCGATTGCCCCTGCCCCTTGTTGTTTCGCATTTTGGAAAACAGTTGCATCGAGTGTGCCTTTCTTCACGGCTTGCAAAGCATCGGCTATTGCATCAATACTTACTACAATTACTTTATCTTTCAGGCCAGCATCTTGTAGGGCTTTCAATGCTCCGAGTCCCATTTCATCATTCTGAGCAAAAACCGCATTAATTTTTGTTCCGTACGATTGAATCCAGTTTTGCATTAAATCCATGCTTTTTGCTCTGTCCCACTCGCCAGTTTGGTGAGCTAAGAGTTTTAAATCAGGATAATCTTTCAAAATTTCTTTTGCCCCTTGTTCACGCTGAATCTGTGCTGCTTGTCCCATAAAACCATGAATCATCACTACATTTCCTTTTCCACCCAATTTATCGGCAATAAATTTCATGGCAATTCTGGCCGATTCTACATCATTTGAACCAACAAAAGCCGTTGGTTTAGTGCTTGTGGCCGAATTTACATTAATGATTGGAATCTTTGCAGCCAAAGCTTTCGTAACTGCGGGCGAACTTGCCTCAACCTCACAAGGATTCATAATGATAACATCTACTTTTTGAGCAATAAAGCTTTCTACCTGTTCGATTTGCTTCAATGGCTGATGTTCGGCATCAACACTTATCAATTCAACGCCCAATTCTTCGGCTTTTTTATTCATTTCGTCACTGATATTGACAATGAACTCATTTTGCATACTGAGTAATGTAACCCCGACTTTAATTTTTTTCTCGCCACTATTTTCTGCCTTTTTCGATTGATTACAACTGGCAAACAAGAAAACCGAAAGGATTAGAATTGAATAAAGGTGTTTCATTATTGTTTATTTTATGAATTACTTTTTTGATTCCAACTATCTAAAACTACTGCCCCGATAATGATTATTCCCATCACAACTTGTTGGTAATAAGATGTTACATTGAGTAAATCAAGGCCATTATTAATTACTCCAATCAACAAAACGCCAACCAAAGTACCCATCATAGTACCAGTTCCACCCGAAGTGCTTGTCCCTCCAATAACTGCTGCTGCAATGGCATCTAATTCAAAACCTGCTCCTGCATTGGGTTGGCCAGTGGTGATTCTTGATGTCAGTAAAACTCCTGCTAATCCTGCCAATAAACCCGAAATCGAATAAACTGCCATTTTCACTTGATTCACATTAATTCCTGAGGCTCGTGCGGCTTGTTCGTTACCACCGACAGCATAAATATACCTGCCGAGTAATGTTTTTTTAAGGGTAATTGAACAAATCGTAAAAACGATAGCCAACACAATAATTGGAAACGGAATACCAAAAACATCACCCCCACCAATGAAATTAAACGAATCAGAAAGGTTTGAAATTGGCCGACCTTTACTTAAAATCAGAGCCAAACCTCGCCCGATTGTCATGGTTCCGAGTGTAACGATAAATGGGGCAATTTTACTTTTTGTAATAATAAAACCATTGAAAACTCCCATCAAAAGCCCAGCCAGTAAACCCGCAAAAATCGGTAATGCTACGGGGAATGTATCGGGGTGTGCCAGCATTGCAGCTGTTACGCCTGTTACGGCAACCATCGAACCTAACGAAAGGTCAATTCCACCTGTAATGATTACAAAAGTTACACCAAAAGCCAAAAGAGCATTGATAGATGCTTGTGTAATGATGATTGTCCAATTTGAAACTGTCAAGAATTGGGGTGAAATAAAGGAAAGAATGAGGCAAATGATGATAAATACCACAAAAATTCCGTACTGTCTTAGGGTTTTAATGTACTGCATTTCTTTTTGAATGACGATTTACGAGTGACGAATGACGAGTGACGAATGACGAAATTAAAAATACTATTTTTAGTCTAAAATTCGTAAATCGTCATTCAAATATTCGTCATTCACTCCACTGCATATTGCATAATTTTTTCTTGGGTTGCCTCCTGTTTTGATAATAAAGCCGTTTGTTTTCCTTTTGAGAGAACCATAATTCTATCGCTCATACCAATAATTTCGGGCAATTCTGACGAAATCATAATGACTGCTATTCCTTTATCAGTCAACTGATTAATCAATTTATAAATCTCAAATTTTGCTCCAATGTCAATACCACGAGTGGGTTCGTCTAAAATAACCAAGCTTGGTGAGGTTAGTAAAACTTTACCGATGACTACTTTTTGTTGATTTCCCCCGCTGAGCGTCATCACTTTTTGATTGATGCTCGTGGACTTTATTTTTAAATCGTTTGCCAGTTGTTTCGTCGCCTCATATTCGCTGCTTGAATTTACAAACCACGCTTTTGAGAAGTTTGCTAAACTCGACAAACTAATATTTTCTTTAATGGATAAGGCAGGAATAAAACCCAAAGCCTTGCGGTCTTCGCTCACATATCCGATGCCATTTTTGATAGCATCTTCGGGCGATTTTATTTCAACCTTATTGCCCTTCAATATGATTTTACCACTATCGTATTTATCCAGTCCGAAAATCGCTCTGGCTATTTCGGTTCGTCCCGCTCCCATCAAACCTGCTATACCAAGCACTTCGCCCGCATAAACTTCAAAGTTAATGTCTTTAAACTTACCTTTCTTGTTTAGATTTTGAACTGAAAGAATAGATTCTCCTTTTATTGAATTATTTTCAAGAAATAGGTCGTTTATTTGCCGCCCTACCATCAATGCAATCAAGGCATTTTTATCTAATTCGTTTGTGTTTTTAGTAGCGATGTATTTTCCGTCACGCAAAACCGTAATTCTGTCTGTTATCTCATATATTTCGTCCATTTTGTGCGAAATATAGATAATTGCCACACCTTTGGCTTTCAAATCTTTAATGATTTTGAAAAGCATCGCCACTTCGTTATCGGTAAGTGCCGATGTGGGTTCATCCATGATAATCACTTTTGCATTGTTTGAAATTGCTTTGGCAATTTCTACCATTTGCTTTTCGGCAATACTCAGATTTTTGATTTTGGTCTGAGCATTAATTTTTACACCAATCAAATCAAGTATTTCTTGAGCTTTTTGATTGATGACTTTATCATTTAGCCAACTTCGATAGTTTGTTTCTCGACCTAAAAAAATATTTTGAGCAACGGTCAATTCGGGAACGACAAGGATTTCTTGATGAATCATAGAAATTCCTTTCTGTAGGTTTTCGTGAACGTTATTGCTCTTTAATACTTCTCCCTCAAAAATAATTTCACCAGAATCTGGTTTAAGCAAGCCCATCAAAATCTTCATAAATGTCGACTTCCCTGCTCCATTTTCACCCATTAAGGCATGCACTTCGCCTTTTTGGAGGTCAAATTGAATATTATCCAATGCCCTTACCCCTAAAAATGACTTATAGAGATTCTGAACTTGAAGAATATTTTGAGGGTTTGAGGGCATATTTTTGATAAAATAATACATTTTGGGTAGAGACGTTGCATGCAACGTCTCTACATGGTGTAAAAAACGTTGAGAATCATTTTTTTACACAAAATCACCATCTACATTAGTATCTTTCCAGCTTCTTGAATTGGCAGAATCAATGACCGCTGCACAAACTTTTTGGGTTTGAAGGGCATCTTTGAATGTTGGAGAACAATCTTCGCCAGTTTCTAAACTTTTCAAGAAATCAGCCACTTGATGAATAAAACTATGCTCATAACCAATACCACAACCAGGAATCCACCATTTATTCATATAAGGTTGGTCGCCATCGGTCACATGAATCGAACGCCATCCACGAACAATTGAATCATCACGGTGGTCGAAATATTCAAGACGATTGAGGTCGTGTAAATCCCAACGAATAGAAGCATCAGCACCGTTAATTTCAAACGTATAAAGAGCTTTGTGTCCACGTGCGTAACGAGTAGATTCAAAAAGACCAAGTGAGCCATTTGCAAAATGACAATGGAAAATACAAGCATCATCAATTCCAACAGGTTCAACTTTGCCAGTTAACTGGTGCATACGCTCTTTTACAAAAGTCTCGGTAACGGCAGAAACATCGGTTATTGCCCCATTGAGCCACATGGCTGTATCAATACAGTGAGCCAGAAGGTCGCCTGTTACACCCGAACCAGCTGCACCTACATCCATTCGCCATAAGCCCTCTCCACCTTGTGGGAGGTCAGCATTGATAGTCCAATCCTGTAAGAAATTAGCTCTATAATGATATATTTTACCCAGTTTTCCAGATTCAATGATTTGTTTTGCTAAGGTAACTGCTGGCATTCTACGGTAGTTATACCACACAGTAGTTTTCAATGGTTTGCCATCTATTCCCGCTTTGTCGATGGCATCAACCATTATTTGTCCTTCTTCCAAAGTACGAGCTAAAGGTTTTTCACACAAAATCATTTTCCCTGCCGCTGCCGCTGCCAAAGCAATTTCAGCGTGCGAATCGTTGGGTGTACAAATATCAACGGCATCAATATCATCACGGGCAATGAGTTTTCTCCAATCGGTTTCGATAGATTCAAAGCCCCATTGGTCGGCAAATGCTTGTACTTTTGCCTCATTTCGTGAGCAAACCGCCTTCAATACAGGCGTATATTCCAATTCAGGAAAGAAATTTGTAATGCGATTATATCCATTAGAATGAGCTCTTCCCATAAGGCCCGTTCCTATTAATCCGATTCTAAGAGGTTTCTTCGTTGACATAGTTTTATAGATTTTTAGACAGGAGAGGGTTAGACAAGAGACAAGAGAATAGTATTATTTATCTCATGTCTTTTGTCCAATATCTTATATAAATTTATGCTTCATACCACCCATGTTGTTTTCTAACATTTATCATGGCAGCCAAAATATCATTCCATGTTTTTGGTTGAGTCATGACAGCATTATCAAACATACAGCCGTCCCAACAAATGTGGCGGAAAGCTTTGGTCAATTCGCCCGCATCATTGCGAAGCCAAAGACCTGCATCATGAGTAATATCCAATTTACCATTAGGGTCAGTAGCTTGGCAGTGGCGACCAGTTTTATCGTGTGAGCCTGTTCCGTGAACTGTGCCATCGTTTTGAGCTACGTGGAAGTCAATCGTCCATGGGCGAAGAGCATCAGTTAATTTTCTTAATCCTGCAAGGAATGTTTCTCTATCTCCCCACTGAAAATCTTCGGGAAGAATACGAGCTTCGGGAGCATTATAACCAAGCAAGTAAAGCGTAGTATGCGACATATCCGCTTGGAAACCAATATTTGGGCGGTCAACGGCTTCGAGTGTATCAATCATGGCTTTCCATGAGTGCATTCCTCCCCAGCAGATTTCTCCTTCGGCAGCGAGTCTTTCACCATAATCGGCAGCTATATCGCACGCCTCTCTAAATGTCTGTGCAATCAATTTTGTATTACCTACGGGGTCGGCTGCCCAAGCGTGAGGAGTACTCGCTGAATCAATTCTGACAATTCCGTTGGGGCGAATGCCCATTTCACGCAGTTTTTGACCAATATGGCATGATTTACGAACCATTTCTACAAAGTTGGCTCGCTCTTCTTTGCTTCCCATTGCTGGTCCACCCCAAATCGGAGCAACCAAACTACCAATTTCAAGACCATGTTTTGATACTTTATCGGCTAATCTTTTGATGGCATCATCTGAAGTATCAAGGTCGTAATGAGGGTCGAAAAGTCCTAAATCAACACCATCAAATTTTACACCATCTACTTCGGCAGCAGCTGTCATTTCGAGCATCGTATCCAATGAAATTGGTGGCTCTGAGTCAGGTCCTTTTCCTACAATACCCGGCCATGTGGCATTGTGGAGTTTAGGATAATTATTTTCCATTTATTTAATAGATTTTTAGGTTGAATACCCCCCTCCCCTAAAGGGGAGCTATTATTTTAAAGTTGATTGTTTTACTCCCCTTTAGGGGTTGGGGGTTTATAAAACTAAATCAGGGTTATTTGGTCCGAAATGTTTAAGCATTACGATTGGGTCATTAGCAGAATGATTCGTGATAGTGACACCCTCTATGGCTGCTTTTTCGGTGATGAAGAACTCATCGTTTGTGAGCTGTCCATAACGAATCAAGGCAGGGGTTTCGATATTCCAAACGCCCATTTTACCGTGTCCTTGCATCATGATTATACCATAAGCAGCACTGTCTTTAATCGTTACGGTTTGTCCTGGAAAAACGGTTAGTTCTTTAGCAGAAAATGCTTCTGAACGATAACAAACCCATTTTTCTATATAGCCTTCTGCTTCCATTTCTGCCACGTCTTTTACGGGTTTTGGCTGCATAAAACGAGTTTCGAGCAAATTTGGATTGGTATTTAATTCCCAATCAATTACCCCCATTAGTTGGTCATAATCGCCAATTTGGTCAGGAGGTGTACCGTTCCACAATAATTCTTCTGGAATAACTGCCTCATTTACCAAAGATTGATACATCGCAAAAACATCAGATGCTTTTTGTGGCTCGTAAGTACACAAACTACCTGGTGCATGAAGCATTCCTGGGGGAACATCCCAGCCAGTTCCTGGAATTAATGGAAACGCTTGCGAATACATCGTGATTTTATTATCACCTTTCGTGAAATTCATCAAACATTCTTTGATTTGCTCTTTGGTTGTGCCTGGGGCAATACCAAAAAATGTATAAGGAAAATCTCCCCCGTGATTGTTTAATTGTGGCGGATAATAATAGGCTTCGGGCTTGCCGAGTTGACCAATTTTAGCTGCTTCTTCGTCGTTATGATGAATATGGTGTGGTAAAGGCCCCATATTATCAAAAAACTTAGAGTACATCGGCCAACTTTTATACTCATTCCAGAGGCGTTCGCCAATGATTTCTGCACCAAGTTCGTCGATTGCATCTTTCAAAAGCACTTTTTCATCGCCTACGATAACGAAGCTTAAACCTTCATTTTCGCCAGTTAACGGGCCATTTTTTGCAGGAGTTGTTGACGAAAGCCAACGCTCGTCGATTCCGCCACGAACACCACCGAGTACGTAATAATCATCGGGATGAAGTTTTATTCTGCGGCCTGGCACACAAAACGAACGTGGAACCCAAGTCGGTGCTAATCGTAAAATTCCTTTTCCTTGTTCTAAAGCTTTTTGTGCTATACTTAAATTTGACATAATGTAATGGTTATTATAGAGTTGAATTATGTTCCTTTTAGTTATGTGTTATAGTTTTAGTGCTTTGAATTTTGTAAAATTTGATTTTCTTAAACCTAATTTTAAAGGCCTTTAATTAACTTACCCTAAAAGGGTTTATACAAATTAACTAAGGGCAACGCCCTTAAAAAACATATTAACAAGGCCTTAAAGCCCTGAAAGGGCGAAATATTGGATAAAAACTTGTGTTGCACTTTCAGTGCGTATGAGTTTTAGTGTTACTCAATAATAGGGCATTGGCCCTATTTTAATATGTTATGCCCTTTCAGGGCTAAAAAATACAACTACCTACTTTTATTGATTTTATCCTAAATTTCTTTCGCTCTGATTTCCAAATCAAAACTTCTTATTTCATAAGAATTCAAAAAAATCAGTTCATTATTAGCTCTTGCTTGGGCTTGTCCGATTGGTGGATTAGTGGCGGGTTCAATGCCTGTTACGTATTCGCCTTTACCCCAATGTTGCCAATTAACTAAGTGTGGTAATTGGTCTTTTTTGAAATTAATTTCTACTTTCAGACCAAGTTTAGGGTTATGAAGCCCTGCAACGCAAATACCTGAATCATCAGCATTTGGGTCTATAAATACTACTTCTTCACCAGTGCCGAGGTGGTCGTCAATAGGTGCTGGGCAGGTTTTAAAATTATTTCCTTCTTTAAATATTTTAGCATTTTCATTGCCAAAACGAGGTTTCCATTTTCCCTCCCAAAGTATTTTTGTGCCTTCATCAACCATTGGATACCCAAAATTGAAATGATACATCAGCATGAGCGGTGCGGGCGTATTTCCTCGATTGATAACTTCATCATGTATTCGGAGCATTGGTTCTCCGAGAACTCCCGAAATGGTTCTTTTCAACTCTAAACTTGGTCCAAAAACTTTGGTTTCTTTGATGATTCCTGTTATACTAAACTCCATTTTTCCCACAACTGGGTCGGGCTGAATAATCGAAACAATTTCGGCAGGAAGATTTGAAATATTTCCATGAATACCTCTTTCGCCAAACTCATCTTTTTCGGGGCCGCCCACGTGCGAGAGTCCGCAAGTGGTTAAGAGTCCACCGCCAAAAGTTTTTAACCAATCAATTCCTCGGTCTGAGTTGGGTTGCGGAGCATTAAATCCTCCATGGCTTAGCCACGCTAAAGAATGTTGGTTATAAAATGCCTCGGCAATATCCATTCCTCTATCAATGACCACTTTATATCTCAGCCCAGTTCCTGTGTTTATCCAAGCAATTCGATTTCCACGACCTAAGCCATTATCAAGAACGGAAGTTTCGATGCCCCCCACTTGGGCATGATTTGAAATTTTATCTCTGCAATTTTGTATTCCGCTCATTTAAAATAAAGTTTGACAAAGTTTTTACATTGAAAGTATTTTAATGGCTCAATAACCAGTCGGTCACTCGGGTATTAAAATCTTCGACGTTTTCAAAATGGAAGGCATGACCCGCTTTTTCATAAAGGAAAAGTTCGGCGTTGGGCATCGTTACCACAATTTCATTGGCCATCCATTCAGGTGTAAAAATATCTTCTTTACCACCAATTACGAGAGTAGCCTGCAAAACTGAGCTTAACTCTGCCAGCACCGAATGATTAATACACGCCGCTGCCTGACCTTTTAGGCCGTGTAAGGGCTGTGGGTTCGGGTCTAAATGAGCATTTTTTCGACCTTCCTTCAGTTCGGCCGCAAATTTTTCATCGTCCCACGAAGCTTTTGAATAAATCAATAGCTGAATATAAAGACTGAATTCTTCGGGACTAAACTTTGCTTTGCAATTGACGATGTGCTGAAAAATGCCTTTGGCGGCATTGTCGCAACGAGCCCACGGACACATCAACACCAAAGATTTTACTTTCTTGGGGTGTCTGATTGCTAATTGCTGAGCAATAGTACTGCCCATTGAGCAGCCAATTACGTAGGCGTTTTCGATTTGAAGCTCATCGAGCAAACCAGCATAATCATCAGCCATCATTGCCGTTGAATAATCTCCTTCGGGTTTATCGGTCTGCCCTACTCCTCGGTTATCTCCGATAATACATCTAAAATGTTTCTCGAAATACGCAGTATGAGGCTCCCAAACTCCACCAGAGGCCGTAATTCCCATTATCATCAAAAGTGGTGGAGCAGTAGTTGAACCACGCTCTTCGTAGTAAAAATTGATTTCGTTTGTTTGTACGAATGGCATACAACTCAACTATTTAAGGTTAGGAATTAAGTCGTTTAATATCCAATTTCCATCGTGAAGGGTTACGAAATCTGGGTCTTCCAAAGCTTCTTCTCCTTCGTCTTCACAAATAATCCAACCTTTATAATTAATATCTTTGAGCCATTGCGTAATTGAAAGTAGGTCAACTTTTCCTTTGCCCATTAAAGCAAATTCGGGTTCTCCATTCCAGTCTTTATAGTGAACATGGTTGATAAGTGACGCATATTCTTTCATTTTTTCAAGCGGATTCATATCCCCATTGATGATATGACCCACATCGGGTGTCCAACCAGTTACCGAACTATCCAATGATTCTAAAACTACTTTGTAATCTGATGCTGTTCGGATAATTGAACTATGAGGAGAGTTCGGGTGAAAACTGCAAGGAATACCTTTGTCGGCAGCTCTTTTAGAAACTGTATTAACGATATTTACCAAATTTCGCTGGCGGTTTTCTAAATCGTGGCGACCCGTTGGAATCTGCACGGTATTTAAAACTGCTCCAGGAAAACGCTCCAGCAATGCAATGGCATTATCGGCAATTTGCTTTTCGTTTTCTGATTCTTCCGTTCCATTCCATTCTAAAGCTAAGGCGAGAGCGGCCAGTTCGATGCCTTGTTCTTTTAGTTTTGCCTCCAAGCGGTCGGCATCAACTAAATCGCCCATCCAAGTAAAAATTGGTTGAATTCCGGTGAAACCCGCTTTGGCAATCACTTCTATCATGTGGCCCAGCCGACCTTGGTGCGTTTGGCCATTGCCACTCATAAACCATGTATAAACTTCCGAACCAAATCGAAAAGGCAATTTTTCTTTCATTTTTAATCTGCTTTTATATCTTTACTCTGGATTTTAGAATTACTTTATCATTCAATGCTGAATCTTAGTTGTCGTAGTATTTCGCTACGATGTAGCTCGAAATGGGAAAAACATATTATTTTCTACAAATATTGAGCAGCTCTGCCGCAAAATGTAGAACCTAAATTTCTTACAATCCGTGTTTTTGACACATTTCTTTGATGAATTTCAAACCACCCTCGGCAATGTGCCACGGGTCGTTGTATTCACGCCAAACGTTGATGGCATTAGCAAAGTCTGGGTCATTTCTCGAAAAAGCCTCAATCGTTAGCCAACCTTTATAGTTTGCGGCAGATAGTGCGGCAAAAGCATCATTGAACGGAACGTGTCCGTCACCTGGGGTGCCTCGGTCGTTTTCGCTGATATGTACGTGGCTCAAGTACGGAGCAATGGTATTGATTGCCGTAGCATATTTTTTCTCCTCGATATTGGCATGATGCGTATCGAACATGGCTCGAACATTCGGATGATTGACCATTGTTATCAATTTAGCCAATTGTTCCATCGTGTTGCACAAATAGCACTCAAAACGATTGAGGGCTTCAGGAGCTAAAATAATGTTGGCTTGCTTGGCGTGTTCGCCTGCTTGATGCAAGATTTCGGCAGCCCTTTTGTATTCTTCGTCGAGAGCGGGATGTGCCTCGAAGTGTGCATGAGCTGAATGAAAAGGCCCACAGAGAACCGTCGAACCTAAATCATACGAGCGGTCGATTGCCCATTTTATTCGGTCTAAACCTTTCTGACGTACACTTGCCGACTCATTGATGGGGTTGGCATCGGGACTAACTACTGTAACCGTTGTAACCTCCAAACCAATAGCCTTTGAGTGTTGGCCTACTACTTTATACGCATTTTCGTCGGTTGCTCCTACAAAATACTCTACGCCATCATAACCAATGGTTTTTAATCTTTCAATAATCGGAAATAACTCCTCTGAAACATTGGCCGACCATGCCAAAACGTTGAATCCTATTTTATTCATATTTTAGATATTAGACATGAGACAAAAGACAAGAGAAAAACCTATTACGTAAAAAGAAGTAAATAGAAAAGTCTCATGTCTCTTATCTTTTCTCCCTTGTCTTGTCTTATTTCAATTCTTTAATTCTTAGATTACGATACTGCACTTTCATGGGTGGGCCTACGTGGACTTGCACGCCCAAAATACCTTTCGATTTTCCATTTACTAAATCATTATCGGTTACATCACTCATCAGAATATCGTTGATGTAATGCTGTAAACGATTGCCTTTGATTACCAAGTGAAAAGTATTCCAATCTTGTTTTTTGATTTTAGTTTTCAGAGCCTCATTTTCACCTAAACTTCCTGTTACTTTTAATTCTGTCCAAGCATTTTTTTGTACTTTTTTGCGAACTTCCTCGGGAGTCATTGGATTCGCTTGAGGGTTTATGCTCGTAATTTGCCCACGATAAGCTAAGGTTGTTCGGCCTCGTTCTTCGTAGTTTTGACCTGTATAAGTGTTATTTCCATCAATATCTGCCTGATAACCTCGTAAAGCATATTGAATATCAGGAAGTTTTACACTTCTATAATTAATTCCTGAATTGCCTTTTTCGGTGATATTAAACTCGCCTTTTAGCTCAAAATCTGCTGGTTCTCCCCCTTTCCATGTAATGAATGAATTGGTTTTGAGTAAGGTTTCGGGGGTGATTTCGCCAACTAAATTGCCGTTTTCTACTCGCCAATATTTAGTGTCTCCTTCCCAGCCATTAAGCGTTTTTCCATCGAAAATTGACTTGAAACCCTTTTCACTTTGAGCCGTATTTGAAACTTTACAACCAATTGCCAAGATAGCAATTAGAACTGCAATATTCCAAGGTTTTATATTATTTTTTGTTGTCATTGGTATATGATTAAAAAGAGTATTCTGTTTTTAATTCTCTATTGTTAAACGCATAGGCTTCATTTTAAATATGCCTGTCCAAATTCGTTGTAACTCCTTCAAACAAGCATATTAAACTTAATCAAATCTACTCTCTACTTATTTTTTTTGTTTAAACATGGCATTACTTTCACTTCCTCCCGACATCAAATATGCCATCAAATCTTTCAATTCTTCTTCATTCAAACTATTTATCAAACCACCAAACATGATTGATGCAGCCGATGGTTTTGAAGAAATCACATTCTTTTTCAAAACTTTCTCCAACTCATTTGGAGCGTAAGGATTTTGAGAAATATAATAAGCAGTTTTGTCTTCATTGACCAAACGCCCTACAATTGAGCTACCATTTTTCAAACTATAATAAGTAGCCGCATATTGGTCAGAAACCGTTTTATCAGGCATAATGATTGACTCCAACATATCTTTTGAAGAGAAACGGGTATATAATTGACTTAAATCTGGCCCAATCGCTCCACCATCACCTTTCATCGAATGACACATTTTGCAGGTAGTTGCAGCATACATGGCTTTACCATTATCAAAATCTCTATCTACTAATCCTTTTTCGATGATTGGAAGAGCATTTTCCATTCTCCAGTTTCTTCCTGGGCCTTTTGGTGCGGTTAATGAGATAAAATCATTGCCGTTTTTACTCAAGCGTTCTGCCCCAGCCAATTTTTCAAAATAGGATCTTTTGCTATCAGGGACATTTTTCAAGGCCAATTTCAACGACCTATCCAAGAAACCGATATAACTGTTTCCGCCTTTGTATTCAAAAGCTTTGTAATACCATTTAAAATACTTGTCTTGAAGCTCGGGAGTCCAACCTTCTTTTGCCAGACTCAACATTACTGCATAATACGTGTGCTGAGCTGGTGGCAAATTGGCCAACATTGCGGCAATATCCTTTCCATATTGAGGGTTTCTCAAAATCAAATCACTTGAAGCAGTAGCCGTTTCAATATTCAGAGCATCGCTTCCTGGCTCAGTTTTAACATCCATCAAAGCCATTGTTTTTGCAACTGCTTCTGGGGCATCTAAGTAAATCAATAGTTTACTCAATGAGCGATTTAAGTGAGCAGTATTAGCTGGATAAAGTGGGTTTAGATAGGCAATTACTTTGGTTTTGAGTGTTGCGTCAGGCTGTCCCATACGCAAGAACGCCAATTCAAAGGCTCTTAATAAATCTAATTGTTGAGATTGCTGTAGAGCCTTGAAGTTTACGCCCAAAAGTGCGTTTACAATTTCATTTTTCTTAGAACCGTCACCCATACGAATCAATGAAATCAATGATTGCGTAAGAGCAACCGGGTCTTTTTCTTTCAAAGCTAAATCTTGCCATTGTGCAACTGGTTGGTGCTCTAAAGCCAAACGTGCGGCATAACGAATGAATCTATCTGGACTTTTTAACTGAGGCCAAGCCGTAGCTACCGCCGCAGGATTTGGTCCGCCAGTATGGAATTTCTCCAAACTTCTACGCAGAGCATTGGCTGAATTGATAGGAGCGGCAGCAATTGGAGCTGTGCTTTCGTTACCCACATAAGAAACACGGTATAAATCACAATCTAAGCGACGACCGCCTGTTAGGAAATATAAAGCACCATCTGGACCAATTGCACCATCGGTCAATGGAAGTGGAATACCCGATAAAAACTCTTCTCTTTCACCCGAAAAACTCGAACCCGCAGGCTTGAGATGAATGGCGTGCATTACACCAAAAGTCCAGTCGAAAGCCAAGAGAGTATTTTTATATTTTGCAGGAAATTTAGCATCTTTCAAATGTAATAAATTGGTTGGCGAACCTTGTCCGATGTTAATAACAGGAGGAAGATTATCAGGAAACGTTGGCGACCATTTGCTGTTTCCTGTTCTCCAACCAAATTCTGAGGCACTCGTTGCGTGCGTAATACGAGTTGGGCGATACCACGGCAAGCCAAAATCCCATTCCATATCGGCATCATAGACAAACAAATCGCCGTTGGCATCAAAAGCCATATCGAAGGCATTTCTATAACCCGCACTCACAAGCTCCCATTTTTTACCTTCGGGGTCAAGGTTTGCAATCCAACCTCCTGGGGCCATGCGGTCGTTGGCGTGTCCACGTGGGTCTTTTATGAGTGGAAATAAGTTGTCTTCTTTCCAATTAGATGGCAGTCTGTATGAATCTAAAGGTGGCACATCGGTGTGGTTTCCGTTTATTACATAAAGCGATTTTTTGTCAGGTGAAAGCACGATGCTATGAGGGCCGTGTTCGCCATCGCCTACAAGTTCTTTTAGTAAAGTAACTTTATCAAATTGGTCATCGTTATCGGTATCTTGAAGACGATACAATCCACTTTTTTTAGTAAAAATCTTATTACCCTTACTATTATTTATCATTACGTAAAGGCTATTGAACGCATAGAGCAAGCCATGTGCATAGCCCATACCCATTGTATCGGTAGCAGGTCCAACTTTTAACTTTTCAACATCAGATGCAGCTATTTTACCGTCAACTGCGGGCATTTTTAAGCGAAATAGTTTTCCGTATTGGTCTGAACAAATCATTCGACCTTTGTCATCGAATGTCATCGAAACCCAAGAACCTATTTTGTTTTCAGATGGGCTAAAAAGGTGTTCAGCTTTAAATCCTGCTGGATATTTTAGCTTGTCGAGTTTTGGGTCGCCTACGGTTATTGCCGATAGGTTAGGTTCATTTAGTAGCGTAAATGAAGCAGCCGTTGCGATTGCGACTATTCCAAGTCCCAGTTTAATGGTGTTTTTTGTAGAAAACATGATAAAGTAAGGGTTAAATATTTATGGTCGAATAGTGTAATTTCGTCTCTAAATATTCGCTGTATATTGTCGAGTAGAAATTCACTTACAATATACAGCGAAAAAAAGTATTATTAAAAAAAATTAAAAATATGGCGATAAAGCGGCCTCATCAGCTGGTAGTCCATATAATACACTAATATTAGTAAAAGCATTACTTCTCGGCACTGCACCTTCTGGATAATAATAAGCCACAGGATTTGCTTTTACTCGATTGCCATACGCCGTAATAACTTCAACGGCTGTACCCGTACGAACAAGGTCAAACCAACGTTTATTTTCAAAAGCCAGTTCGCTTCTGCGGTCTTGATAAATTTGTGTTCGTAAAGCTGCCTGTGCTGTTGCAGTTGCAGCAGGTAAGCCAGCACGACTACGTACTTGATTCAAGATTGGTAATGCTTCTGACATTTTACCTTGCTCAGTTAAAGCTTCTGCTAAATACAACAACGTTTCTGCGTAACGATAAATCGGAAAATTATTTCCCGTATTGCCATGCAACGAGTGTGTCTTCGCAAACTTTCTGTTATAAGGGAATCTTTTATCTGCTCTTAAACTTCCCGAAATCGTTACATAGGCAATTGTGCCATCTAATCGTTTATCACCTTTCTCAAACGAAGCTATGAGGTCAGGAGTTGGAGCTCCGTTTCCTTCGCCAGTGAGTGGCTGCGGATTTGAAGTACCAGAAATTGGCTTCAATTCGTCAGGACTCATTGGGCGTGGCATATAATTATACATAATGGCTCCGTTTAGGCCTGCCGCTCCTTCCAAAAACTGCACTTCAAAAATAGACTCTGCATTGTTTTTGTTACCAGTATTTGTCGAGAAAGCGTCATTAAAATCGGGCATCAACTTATACTCATTACTTGCCACTATTTCTTTCAATAGTTTTTCAGCATCTGCCCATTTTTTCTGTACCATATAAACATTTGCCAATAACATTCTTGCAGTTCCTGAGGTAACTCTACCTGCTTCTTGTTTTGATTTTGGGAATAAACCAGTAATGGCCGCAGTAGCATCTTTAATAATTTGTGCATAAACTTCATCAACGCTCGCCAGTGGCAATGCTGCTTCTTGACGATTCGTTACAGGAGTAAGGTGTAAAGGCACTTTACCAAAGTACTGAACTAATTCAAAATAGGCATAAGCTCTCAAAAACTGAGCTTGGCCTTTCAGGTTATTCTTCGATTCTGCATTAAAATCAACGGCATCAATCGAAGCCAAAATTTGATTGGCACGTGCAATTATTTGATAATCAAGACGATACTGATTCAGCACGTGCGTATTAGATGTAACACCATTAGCGGTAGGTATTGCAAAATCGGCAATATCTTCTTGCTGCTCGGTTGCTCCAAAAAGGATATTTCTGTAATAATAGGCGTTGTCAGAGTGCATTTCGCCTAAAAGCCAAGCACGGTCGTTGACGATTGCCCGTAAAGGCACATAGTTGGCATTGACTGCTTGCTGAAAGTCAGCTTCTTTTGTAAAGAATATGGCCGTACTGAGATTCGTTTCTGGGACAACTGTTAAAAAGTCTTTATCACAACTCATTAAGCCCAAAAACATAAACAGTGCTGTTGTTGTTATCTTTTTCATTATCTTATAGTAATTTCGTTAATTAAAAGTTCAAGTTTATACCAACAGTATAAGTTCTTGGAACTGGATAGTTCGATAAATCAATACCTTGACTTAAGTTACCACCGTTTCCATTTCCATCGGCTTGTGCCGATGTTTCTGGATTTGGCCCGCCCCAGTATTTTGTAAATACATAAAGCTGTTGTACGGAAGCATAAACACGAGCTGACTTGAATATTTTATTACTCTTCGGAATTGTATAACCAACTGTTACGTTTTTGATGGTGAAGAATGAAGCATCAGCAATAAAACGGCTGTTCATCCAGTCTCTTTCGATACCTGTTACGTTTCCACCGCCAACGGTTGTTCCATACATTCCTTTACCTGGATTTGCTTCCGAACGGAAACGGTATTTTACTTCGGCAACCATATTGAATACACCATCAAGGTTAGCAGTACTATAAATATGACGAACCAACAACTGATTGCCTTGTGAGCCCGACCCAACGATACTCGCATCAAAATTGCCATAAGTGAAATTATTGGTGATACCATACGTAAACGTTGGGAAAGGATTACCCATGATTACTCTATCATCAAAGTCTCCTCCATTCGTAATGATACCATCACCGTTTTGGTCGGTTAATTTAATACTTCCAACTACCGAACGGCCAGGAACTTGTGGCGAACTCTTTAAATCTTCGGCATTTTTGTAAACTCCTTGCGAGATATGTCCATAGAATTGTCCGAAAGGTTTGCCTACCTGAGTGATATGGAAAGTTCCATAAACACGGTCGATACCATCGGCTAATGCTATTACTTTATTACGATTGAATGAGATATTGGCGTTGGTACTCCATTTAAACTTACCAGTTGTATTTTTTGTATTCAAAGCAAATTCATGACCCCAAAACTTAATTTCTCCGATATTATCATTAAAGTTACCAAAACCAGCTTCTTGAGCAATTTGAACGCTATACAATAAGTTGGTTGTACGTTTTGTGTAATAATCATAAATAAAGGTGATACGGTCGTTTAGAAAACCTAAATCTAAACCAACGTCCACTTGTTTAGTAGTCTCCCAACCTAAATTGCTATTTGCTAAGGTTGAAACAACTGCACCTGGAGCAACAGTACTACCAAATACAGCATTCACAGTATTATTTACCAAAGCGTAAGGAGTATAGTTACCGATATTATTATTGCCAATTACACCATAACTTGCTCTTAATTTAGCAAATGATACTTTTGGCATTGATTTCATGAAATCTTCATCAGAAATAACCCACCCTGCCGAAAACGATGGGAAAGTACCCCAACGGTTATTTGAACCAAAACGAGAAGAACCGTCACGACGAACAGCCGCTGTAAATAAATATTTACCTCTGAAATTATAGGTTAATCTTGATAAAAGTGAAGTCAATGCCCACTCTTGAACACCTGTATTTGTACCACCACGGCTGATATTGATAGCTCCTTGTACAGTTGGGAGGCGGTCATCAGCATAAGTATCTGCCTGAATTCTTGTGCTTTCTTGTGTAAATTTTTGTTGAGAAAAACCACCTAAGAGTTCAAAATTATGGTCGCCGACACTTTTTGTGTAAGTAGCTAAGTTTTCATTCAACCAAGTGAGGTTTTCAACATTCTGACGAATAGAAACGGCTGTTGTTGGAATGGCCACATTGATTGCACTTGTTGCAGTTGATGGATTAAAGAAGAAAAACTTAGAACGCAACATTTCTACGTTGAAAGTAGATTTCAATACCAAATCTTTGATTGGACGATACTGAATAAAAGCATTTGTGAGCAAATTGGTTGTTGTAGTTTCGTTAACTAATTCGTTAGCGGCTCTTACCCAGTTAGGATAGGCAAAGATATTTCCTGTACTGGCAGGGAATCTATTGAATAAAGTCAACGTTTTTCCATCTGCTTCATAAATCGGCATTACTGGCCAAGTGTGTAAGGCATTAAACAAAATACCCGTTCCACGGTCACCATCAGTACGTGGCGTATTATCAAAAACATACTGTGGAGCAACATTAAAACCAACCGTTACTTTATCAGAAATATCATATTCTGAGTTCATTCTTAACGAATATCTTTTGTACTCATTATTTAGTACAACCCCCTGCTGATTGAAAACCCCACCAACAAATGATGTTCGTGAACGTTCTTTATTAGACGTAACCGTCAAATTATAACTTTGTAGAGGTGCTTTTCTCAATAATGCCTTATACCAGTTATTATCTTTTCCTGCATATTGTGAAGGATTTTGGAACTCGGCAGGAACAGGTTGTTTGGCATCTTCGTAGTATTCTTTCTTAAATTGTGCAAATTCTTCGGCCGTAAGCATTTGTATTAATCCTCTATCTGGTACTTCTTGCATACCAACAAAAGTATTAAAGCTTACATTTGTACCATTAGATTTACCTTTTTTGGTTGTAATCAAAACAACACCATTAGCCGCACGAGAACCGTATAATGATGTAGAAGAAGCATCTTTCAAGATAGAAATATCTTCAATTTCATCTGGGTTCATTGCTCCAATATCACCCGTAATAGGGAAACCATCAATGACATAAAGTGGGTCGCTACCAGCCGAAACCGATAGTTGTCCACGAATTCTGACGCTCATCCCCTGCCCTGGTTTACCTGTAGTCTGATTGATTTGTACGCCAGCCAACTGCCCTTGTAGCTTTTGTGTAACTTGCGATACAGGAATATCTTTTATTTCTTTCGATCCAATTGTCTGCACGGCTCCTGTAACATTCTTCTTTAACTGGCTACCGTAGCCAACAACAACGATTTCACTCAATAATTTATCATCAAGGCTCAAAGAAACATTTATTTCTTTTTGTCCAGTATAAACAACCTCATTGGCCGTATAACCCACAAAGCTGAATACTAAAGTTGAGTTGTTTGGTACCTCTAATTTGTAGCTACCATCGGCATCAGACTGTGTACCTCGATTGATACCTTTGATAGTTACACTCACCCCCACCAATGCTTCGCCATTTTGGCCAGTCACTTTGCCCTTGACCTGTTGGGCAAAAGCAAATGAAGTACAAAACAAACCCAGCATCAGCGAGAAAATACTCGCATAGCGTTTTGTTTTGTACAAAGTAAATCTTTGTCTCATTTGATTAATGTTTTAGGTTGAAAATAGAATGGTTATTCATATAAGGATATTATTCCTTGATATTATACAAATATTAAAACTTCTCAGGAAAGCACTATCCTGTACTGTACTGTGCTGTATCAAGAAAAAATAGTATTATTTGAAGTTTTCGGAGCAAAAAGTAGACAAAATAGAATAAACAATACAAGTTTTATATTTTTGCTTTTTTACCTATCAAACAAAAATTGAGACGAGATAAAAGAATGTGCCAATGAAAAGGCGTTTATTTACGTTTAAGAAAAAACTTCCATTTAATTTGATAAAAAATATCAATTTTCATTCATGAATGCTCCAATTCTAAGAAACTTAGAACAAAAAAAACTCATCGGCAAAAAGCTTGAAATGAGTTATGTAAATAACAGAACAGGCGAATTATGGCGAAGTTTTATGCCCAGACGCAAAGAAATTACCAATAATATTGGCTCGGAACTTTACTCGATGCAGATTTACAATAGCTTTTTTGATTTTCAGAACTTTAACCCCAACGATAATTTTACAAAATGGGCAGCCGTGGAAGTGACTGATTTTGAGCAAATTCCAGAAAATATGGAAAGTTATACGCTCAAAGGTGGACTTTATGCAGTATTCACGCACAAAGGTTCTTCGTTGGACTTTCAACGAACATTTCAATACATTTTTGGCGTTTGGTTACCAAATTCTGACTATCAGATTGACAACCGAGAACATTTTGAACTTTTGGGTGAAAACTATAAAAACGAAAGCCCCGATTCGGAAGAAGAAGTTTGGATACCGATAAAGTTGAAAGTATAACCTTTTGGGTGACTGAGCGAATTGTTCCCCCACCCAAAATAAATCAAAAACTCACACTAAAGCTCAACTTAGCATTAAATGGAGTGCCTGGAGTGAAATGAATTTCTTCGACTGAGTTTAACTCATTCTGTAAACGGCTTTCGGTAGCAAATTGGGTTTCTTTCCATTTTGTATTAAAAATATTTTGCATTGAAAGTCCGACTGAATAACGATTCTTGGTATAGTTCAATAGAGCATCACTGATAAAATAGCCTTTTGCTACGATACTATTGTCTTCGTTGGCTGGTCTATCTCCTACATAACGGTAGCGTAAACTTCCACTAAATCCTTTATAATTTTTAAACGTTAACCCACCAATACTTGTCCATTTTACGGCTAAAGGTATGAGGTTTTGGCCTTCGGTTTCTCCGATGGCTCTTGGCTTTGCATAATTTACATCAGCATCAAAAAATAAGTTTTTTGTTAGTTGATAACGCATCGACACATCAAAACCTGTTCTTTTTGATTGTCCAGAAGGCTCAACTACGCCCGCATCGCCTACATACACAAACTCTTGATTAAGCCACAAATACCAATAAGCTGCATTAATAACCATTTTCGGGAAAGGTTTCCAAATTGTACCTAAATCTGAACCGTAAGCGGCTGGTAAAATCTCCAAACCGTTTTGTTCGACAACCGCACGAGTATCGTTTGAGTGAAATCCTTTACCGAGATTCAGATAAAACTGCAAGTTTTGATTCTTGGTATAATACAAATTCAGTTTTGGAGAAACAATAGAAGCATTGGCTTTGAAAATTGTATTATTCTGTAATTTATCAAGGTATTGATTATTGAAATAATCGAATCGAAGACCAGCCGTGAGCGACAATTTTGGACTTAGCTGAATTGTTTCATCAATGTATGCACCAACGTTTGCTTCGTTTACATCGCCCAGCTTGATACTTTCGAGTAATGTTGTTTTGTCTTTTGTGTGCGAAAGTTCCGAATCCTTGGTTAGATCGTGTCGATAATTTACGCCAATATTTAAAGTTGCTTGTTTTGTCCCTAAACCGTGAGCAATCGAATAATTTGAGTTATATCCCCACAAATTTCTGCCTTCTTTTTGCTTAATTTGGTCGCCATTGATGGAGTCTTCCAAGAAAAAAGTAAAGTTTGAAAACAGCTCAAAATTATAGTTTGAATAAAAAACTTGGTTTTTCCAAACGTGGTTTCTTTTGGTTAAAGTCAAAAACTCAGCATTGGCATTGGTTCGGCTCGTTTGTCCACCTTCATTTGGGTCGATTGCTCCGTAGAAACCGATTTGTCCAGACTCAACGGCACGGTCGGGAATTTGTCCCGAAGCATTCCATTTACTCCAAAAGGTTGAAGCGGTGAAAGTTAAACTTGTATTTTTGGTGATATGCCCATGATATTTCCCCAGTAAGTTTAAACGATTGAAAGCCTGTGGAGCATCGAAATACGCATCCGAATAATTATATTCACCTGCTAAATAAGCATTTTGGTTCTTATCTTGGGCTTTTTTGCCTAAAATATTAGCAGCACCCACCAAACGATACGTATTAAACTGTCCGACTTCAACTTTGGCAAAATTTTGCTCTAAAACTTTTTTCGTACGGAAATTTGCCCAACCTGCTGTGCTAAAATTTCCTTTATCGGCATCATAAAGTCCCTTTTTGAAATCTACGCCATCAATCAATTCGGGAATGATAAAGTGAGCATCGGCATAGCCTTGTCCGTGTGCGTGCGAAACCATATTGATTGGCACGCCATCGGCAGTTAAGTTAATATCCGTGCCATGGTCAATATCAAAACCACGTAAAAAAATCTGTTCGGCTTTACCTCCGCCAGCATGTTGGCCAATTACCAAACCTGGCACAATTCGTAACACTTCTTGCGAATTATTGATGGTTCTGAGTTTAATATCCAAACTTGAAATGAGCTGTTGATGCTGTGGATTTGCGGCCGAAACTTTCACTTCTTCGAGCGAAAATTCGGCATTTTTCAATGTAAACTCAACCGTACTGGCTTCGTCTTCTTTTACGATAACCATTTGATTTTGAGCAACATAACCCATAAATGACACTTCAATTTTATAAGGAGCTGGTGAAAGATTATTGATTTGAAAATAGCCTGATTCATCGGTGACTACTCCTCGATTTTGCCCGACGAGACTAACACTTGCCCCTCTGATGGGTAGTTTTGTTTGAGCATCGGTAATCTTACCTACTATACTTCCGAGATGAGCAAATGCAGTTGAAGTTGTGAAGAAAAATAAAATAAATTTAAAAAAATTCATTGGTTTGTATTTGAGATGAAGTGAGTCTTAGCTTACAAAATTAGATGCTACATCGCATTTTAAAAACTTTTATTGATAGAAAGACTTAGTAAAAGTTTTCTAAAATAATATTTATGCCTCTATCAAATCACTTTTTTATTCTTGAAAAAATAGGTAATCACTGAAACTATCATCAAAATACCCAGCAACCAAACTGCATAATTAGCAGCTTTTTCTATTGCTATTGTAATAAAATTTGGTGTTTCGGAAAGTCGTTCGATAATCCATCCGATAGCTGCTAATCCTGCCAAAATTGCCCCAAATACTCTAAAAACTGTATAAAATGAGGTTCGACTAAGCAAAAGTAACCACGGAATCACGGCTACAATCACAGCCAGTTGCATAAGTTCGATGCCGATATTGAACCCCAAAATACTCAAGGCCATTTTACTCGTACTGAGATTCAAATCTTGCAAAGTATAAGCGAACGCAAGGCCATGAATCAAACCAAAACCAAGAGCAATGTGCGTTTCTTTGTTGGGAAAAAAAGGTTTGATAGCATGAATTGCCGATACCAAAATGGATACTCCAATCAGTACTTCGATAGGTTTGCTTGGCAGAAAAACCCAACCTAAAGCCCCAAGCAAAAGCGTGACTGAATGTCCAATTGTAAAAGCTGTAACAACTTTGAAGATATGCAACAAGCTTTCTCGAACCGAGCGAGCCGAAGCCCATTTTTTTTGATTAACCACCAACGGAATGGGCAGTAAAAGCACTAAAAGAAACAATAAATGGTCTGTTCCTTCCGAAATATGTTTAGTTCCGAGCGAAACCATGCTTTTAAAGCCCATCCAAACACTGCCTTGTTGAAGGCTAATCTGAAACGGATTGAGTTTATTATTCACAACGTCCCATTCTATTACGCCCACTTGTTGCATGGTGATGTCGGACGGCGTACCGTCTTCGTGCATGATGCCTTGTTGCCAATCTTGTTTGATGGCAATAAGTGCCTTGTGACTCGCCACTTGATGCAAGATTACGTCATAATCGAAGTAAAAATTTCGGAGGTCATAGTGTTGCGGTGGAGTCATCGAAAAAGCTATTACGAGTTCTTTGTATTCGCCCGAAAGTTCGTTTTTTGTTTCATTCACTTGCATTTCTCCAAGTCGAACATTCCATAATTTCCCATCAAAAGTGCGTGGTCGGATATGTTTTAGCAGATAAATTCTTAGAGAATCTCCCAAACGTTCTATTAAACGCTCAGAATTATCATTTACGCCCATTCCAATAGCCGACTGTAACTCACCCAAAGGCAATTGAATTTCGCCCGAAATATTTTTTTCGTGAATCTTCAAAATGACCATCGAGCTGGGCATTGGGTGGGCTATCACTTCTCTCTCACAAAAAGTAACTATTGATACTACTAAAATTATTATTTTGATTCGATTCATTGCTTTTTAAAAAATTATTACGAGTTAGAGACGTTGCATGCAACGTCTCTACGTACAACCCTATTTTTTATCTTCAATTTAACTCTCTCAAATCAATTTGCACCGTAATCCGATTTTCTATCTCTCCAAACAGCGTGTGGGTGAACACTATTTCGGATAACAATTCCACCCTGCATCGACCACTCAATCCAAACACTTGGGCCATCAATCAAAATATAATCGCCTTGTGTTGCCATTGTTGTGCTTCCATAATACGATACGTAGGTTTCATCAAGTTCTGATTTGTATTTAGCCAAAACTGCGGCGGCGGCTTTGTCGTCGAGTTCATCTACCCATGTTTTAATGGCAAGCATCAATAAATCTTTTTGGGCAGAAGTAAGATTTCCTGCTTTTACACCTGTTTTAGTTGACGGAAAAGCGGCATCTTTTTGTGGCCCAGCAATCAAGTCATTTTGAGCTGATGCACGTTTGGCCGTTGTTAATTCTGTCGAACTTAAACTTTTTAAGAAATTGGCAAAAGTAGCGGTTTCTTGTACCAATGGCTGTACGGTTTTACCAGTATTGATCGATGTCCAAGTTGGATATGGCTCAGTTGAGCGGAAATTTGGCGTTCCACCAGTCATTTTGCCACCGCTATAAGTAAATATATTTGTTCCGTGATGTCCGCCAATTTGTAAACACCATAAACCCGTTGTGCTTGGTGTTCCCAAAAATCCGATGTAATAATTACCCGAACCATAGCCACTTCCACCGCCATTTGCTCCGAGATAATCATCAGCATCTAAAATACCCGTGTATTCTTCGTAGCCTTCATTGGCAGTTGTGCTTGTCGATACTTTCAAAAGAGCCAAAAATGCAGCTTTTTGAGTAGTCGATAAAGTGGATGTTTGCAAGCCAACTCTACCTTTATAAATAGATTCTGGGAAGTTTGACCACTTTTGGGCGTGGGCTTTTGTGTAGGTATATTGCAATGCTGCTACTTGAGTTGAAGATAAGGTAGCTTTAAAAGCTTCTGCTGCTTTAACAATAGCATCCATGTCTGTTTCGATAGCCCAAGCGGAAGTGCTTGTGCTTGTGCCTGTACCAGTGCTTGCCGCCGAAACCGTCATCGAAAAACTACACGATTGTCCACCAACTGTAACAGCAAAAGTAGCAGTACCAGCCGCCGAAGGTGTACCTGTAATGGCAAAAGTTACCGAACCAGCTCCCGAAGCCAATGTTCCTGCTGCCAAAGTTGCTGTCAGACCTGTTACACCAGTGGAAGCAATACCCGAACCTGCCGAATAAGCGGCACCGTTTCCACCTGTATAAGGCACTGTGGCTGTGCCTGTAAATGCGGTGCTGGCTGTTGGTGTGGCTGAAAAAGTAGCTGCCGAACAATTGATTGCCGTTACGGTTGCAGTGGTAGTTGTGGTACTGGCCACTTCAGTTTTTTCACAAGCAATAATCGTTAAGGCTGCACTAATTGTAAGGCTCAAAAATGCGTTTTTGAATTTCATAAAATTTATCAGTTTATAATATTTAGTACTGATATTATAGACGTTGAAACTCAAAATTAGGTGGGGTAAAAAGAAGACTTTGAAAGTGAAAAGGAAAAAATGAGAGGTGAACCGTCGATACGTCGAACCGTCGATACGTCGAACCGTCGAAATTTTGTCGGTAGTTTAAATCATCTTTCTTCAAACCATTTTTTGAATGGTGTAACTTTCTCTTTACTGATTATGGCTTCGTAAGGCGATGTAGGGCGGGTTTTAACCAAAACTCTGCTATTGATATAAGGTTCAATCTCAAGAATACTTTCTCTCGAAAGAATAAATTGCCTATTGGCTCTTATAAATTCGTGCGGGTCGAGTTGGTTTTCAAGGTCTTCAAGTTTGAAATCAAGGATAAACTTTCTGCTATCGAATAATTGACCGAAAACTAAGCCATTTTCTATGAAAAAGTAAGCAAATTCACTTGATTTGATGGGTAAAAGTTTATCTCGATACCGCACTAAAAAACTTTTTCGATAGCTTTTTGGTGAAAAGACCTGCTGTTTAATCAACTCATTGAGGGTTTCTTGTTTGACTAAAGTTTGATTATTAAACTTTTCGATGGCAAAACGCAATGAATCGGCATCAAGTGGTTTTAGAATATAATCAACACTATTGAGCTTGAAGGCTCGAATGGCAAACTCATCAAAGGCAGTAATAAAAATGATAGGTGCATTGATTTTTACTTGCTCATAAATTTCAAAAGAAATGCCATCGGCCAACTGAATATCCGAAAATATCAAATCAGGGCTTTCGTTTGTCGTAAACCATTTTATCGCCTCCTCGACAGTTTCGATAATTGCCAGAATTTCACAACTTATGTTTAGTTGATTTAATAAAAATTTTAATTGGTTCGATGCTGCTGACTCGTCTTCTATGATTAGTATTTTCATCAGATTAAAGGTAAAATCACCGTAAACTCTTTTTCATTTTGCTCAATTTCTACCTCTTGGCTTGCCAAAATCTTGAATCGTTCGTTGAGATTGACTAAACCAATGCCAGTTCCTTCCGAATTTATCTTGCGATTGAGCGTATTTTTAACAATAATTGTTTTCTTGTTTTCATTCATTTCAACCCAAATTTTCATCGGCGAAGCCGTAGAAATAACGTTATGTTTAATGACATTTTCGATGAGCAATTGCAACGAAAGCGGCGGAATTTTGAAGGGAATATCTCCGATATTTCTGACTATTTTCAGGTTATCGCCAAATCTTATCTGTAACAGAAAAATATAGTTTTCGAGCAGAGCGAGTTCTTCTTTCAGCGGTACCAACGACTGCTCTTGCATGCTCAATGAATACCGCAAAACCTGCGAAAGTTTTTGTAAATATCGCTGACTTTTTTCCTTGTCTTCATTAATCAGCCAACTGAGGGTATTGAGCGAGTTGAATAAAAAGTGAGGATTCAGTTGGTTTTTTAATGCAGATAGTTGAACCAATAGGTTTTCATTTTTGAGGTGTTCGTTTTCGAGTAAAATCTCACTTTTTTGTTCATTTTCGACTAAAAACTTGCTAAAAACATAAGCTATTCCTAAAATCAGAACCCCACGAATGGCGACCGTAACAAACATCATACTCGCATGAATCCCAATTACGAAAAAATTAAGCCCGCCCAACGAAGTAATAAATACCACAAGTAGCAATAAGAAATACCAAATTTGCTTAGATTTTTTGCCCAGAAAATACTGACGGAATACCTCAATCATGATAATGGCAAATAAAAAACACAAGAAAATTTGCAAGAAAATATCCAAACCTGCCATTTTTTGACTTTCCAGCATGGGCGGCTTATGAGCATGAAATTGATTGGGATGTGGAGGCTTTTGCCCGATAGACAAATGAGGCAATTGCAATGCGATAAACGGGAAGTTTACAAAAACAGCCACCAACAACGAAAAGCCCCAAATAAATCGTTGTATTGCAGGATTTTTAATCATCTTGTTGGTATTTAGAGAAAAAACAAAATTAACCCTTTTCTGATTTTATTATCAAAAAAAGAAAGTGAATAGGAAAATTTGGCGTTTGAAAAACTTTAAAACGGGGCTAACAAAAAACCGACACAAGTAAGGCTCATGTCGGTTTTTGTTAAAATTCTATCATCTTTTAGAAAGTCAAGGCATTGACCGTTGCCGACCCCGAAGTAGTTGGCGAAGATTTTAGCGTAGCACCAGTATTTGAGTAAGTTCCACCAGTATAAAGCCCCCAGCCCGATGACCCACCTACAAAACTACCGCCTGTGTATGTGCCACCGAAGTAAATTTTGTAAGCGGTGCTTTTAGCCAAACTTGGGTTTGAAAAATGTATAATACTTGTAGCGATTCGAGGTTTGAATGTGGCCAAGTCTTTACCCGAAGCATCCTCTATGTGTATCAATGAAGTAGCAGCCACCGAAGCACTCGACTTGATAAACATACTCACTTGCGTTGAGGCTGCACCCATAGATTTTGTCATATTTGAGTTTGGTCCACCCGAAACCACAGTTCCACCATTTACCAAGAAATTTCCATTAATATCAATGCTTTCGTTGCCATTGGCAATGAGTGTTCCACCTTTCATCGTAAAGTTACCGTTACTATCTATGGCATCAGACCCCGCCACGATTAGCACCCCACCATTCATATTAAACTGGCTATTATCGTTCGATTCTGTTCCGCCCGAAACTGTTCCATAAGATGTATTGATGCCATCGTTGCTTGCAGTCAGGTTAGTAAGACCTCCATTGATATTGATAATGATAGACTCCATGCCTTCATAAGATTTCGTTACAAGAATTGTCCCATCGTTTACGGTAATAGATTTATTTGATTTCACACCATCATCAGTTGCCGAAATAGTAAGGTCGCCGTTATTCATAATAAATTCACCATCGCTCTTAAAGCCTTTGGCTTCACTGGTCATTGTGCTGCTGTATGTATATTTTGCTCCCGATGCCGTAATATTGGTCGTACCGCCACTCACAGTTGCCGTTCCATCAATATTGATTCCCTTTGCACCGATGCCTGTACTTGCTATTGTCAAGTTTCCACCTCTGATTGCTAAGTTTTTATCGCAGTTAATACCCGCAGGTGCTGCCACGTCGGCATCGGCAGTATCGTAGTATGCCGCCCCAGTTGTTGTAATTTTTATAGTTCCCGATGTGAGCGTAAAATCTCCACCAGTTTTTATGCCTTTCGAGCCTTTACCCGATACCGTCAAGGTAACTGCATCAGCCGTGCCGATTGTCATGTAACTTTCGCTCTTAATGGCATTTCCTTTATCACCTGTTGTAGTAACGCTTATTTTACCACCTTTTATTAATACATAAGGTGTAATTGTGGCATCTGTCCCTTCGTAAGGAGCTACGATTCCATCATCAACACTATTGATGCTTATTGTTCCACCATTGATTGCTACATAACCTTCTTCGGCTACTATACCATCGCTTGATGAAGTAATATTCACTGTTCCATTATCCATTTGAAAGTAATCATTGGCATGAATACCATCACTTACGGCCGATTTTATAACAATATTTGCTTCACTGATTGCGATATAATCATCGGCCACGATGGCATGTTTATTAAGCCCCGTTACATTCAGCGTTCCCGTTCCCATAAAACTCAATTGACCTTCGCTAAAAAACGTACCTTTTTGGTCTTCTTTGCTCGTTGCATAGGTTGCTCCATCGGTCAAATTATTGGTTGTTCCAGCCAAAATATTAATCGTACCTTTCTTGCTCGACTGAATATTGATTGCTGGTCCTGCAGAATTTGTAAGGCTCACACCTTTCATCGTGATATTAAATCGGTATTCACTATAAATTTTGAAACTTCCTTTGGTGGCTGTTCCCGATAATAAATAAACGATTTCCTTCGTAGTATTGGTCGAAGTAACGGTTACATCTGCTCCACTTACTGCCACAGCCACACCCGAACTCGAATAAGGATTATTGATGGCAGCACTCGTACCCGAATATGCAATTACAACCGTATCTTTGGCCGCCGTTGCCGTTCCTGTTGTTCCAGCGGCAATGGCAAGCGTAACTGTACAGCTTTTTCCGCCCAAACTTAGATTAAAAGTGGCAGTACCCGACGATGTTGGCGTGCCCGAAATTGTATAAATAAGATTTCCTGCACCATTGGCCAATGTTCCTGCGGCAACCGTTGCCGTTAAACCTTCTACGCCAGTGGAAGATGCCGTCGAAATGCCATAAGTTCCGCCATTTCCTCCTGTATAAGCCATCGTAACAGTACCTGTATAGGCAGTTCCGTTTGTGCCAATAGCTGGTGCAACTATACACGTTAGGGTCGAAATGCTGGCATTAGAAACTGCCACGGGCAATGATAATGTACAGTTTTGCCCACCTAAATCTATTGAAAAATTGGCGGTTCCAGCAGTTGCGGGTGTGCCTGTTATTACAAAACTTGCAGTTCCGCTTCCTGTTGCCAAAGTTCCTGCCGAAAGTGTTGCAGTCAGCCCCGTTACGCCCGATGAAGCAATGGCTGTACCTGCTGAATATTCAATGCCATTGCCGCCTGTGTAAGGCACAGAGGCTGTGGCCGTGTAAGAGGTCCCACTCGTAGCAGTTGCCGAAAACGTAGTTGCCGAACAAGTAAGGGCTGTAATTGTAGGTGTTTTTGCGGTGGTTACTTCATCGGTTTTACACGATTGAAAAATAAAAATAGAGGTTAGCAAAATGCCAACAAATGATAAACCTTTTCTAAACATGGTGTTAATTTTTTAGAGGAAAAATCGGAGCAGTATAAGTGTGAATATGCTGCTATTAAATTGATAGACGACTACAAGCTCCCAAAGGTGGCACGTAGAAATAAAAATGAGGTAAAAGGGACAAATTATGCGGTAAAAATTTCTTCGGGAATGATTATTTATTTTGACTATGAAAATTGTATCTTTGGAAAACAACCTTCAAAACTCATGAAAAAAACTTACTTCATCGCCTTACTTTTTATTACTTCAATTTCGTTGGCTCAGACCAATTTTTCGGTAAAATTTCCTGCATCTGGTTCGCTTGATGGGCGTTTATTGCTGATGTTGGCTAAAAACGATAAATCCGAACCACGTTTTCAGGTAATTGATGGACACGATACGCAATTGATTTTTGGTCTAAATTTAGATAATTGGTCTTCGGCAATGCCCAAAACGATGACTTCGGCAAATACTTTTGGTTATCCGATTCAAGCCCTAAAAGATATTCCTGCGGGCGAATATTATGTACAAGTTTTACTACATAAATACGAAACTTTCAAGCGAAAAGACGGAAAAATAGTAAAACTCCCAATGGATAGAGGCGAAGGTCAACAGTGGAATTTGGCACCAGGCAATATCTATTCAAAACCCATAAAAATTACGATAAATCCAAAATCAGTTCAAAATTTTGTTATCAATCTCGACCAAACGATTCCGCCAATCGAAGAACCAAAAGATACCAAATACATCAAACACATTAAGATTCAGAGTAAACTTTTGACGGAATTTTGGGGCAGACCGATGTATTTAGGGGCTCATATTTTGCTACCCGAAGGTTTCGACGAACACAAAGATGTAAAATATCCATTAGCTGTTTTTCATGGACATTTCCCGAGCGATTTTGATGGTTTTCGTACAACTCCGCCCGACGAAAATTTACCAAATAATTATAATTCACGCTTCAAAATTTATGGTTATGAAAAAATAGTACAGCAGGAAGCCTACGATTTTTATAAAATGTGGACTGGTCCAAATTTTCCAAGAGTTTTGGCTATCGAAATTCAACATGCTTGTCCCTACTACGATGATTCGTATGCCGTAAATTCGGAAAGCATTGGGCCGTATGGTGATGCCATTACTTACGAGTTGATTCCATACATAGAAAAGCAATTTAGGGGAATTGGTGAAGGTTGGGCGAGATTTACTTATGGTGGTTCAACGGGTGGTTGGGAAGCGTTGGCTGTGCAAGTAAAATACCCCAATGAGTATGGCGGTTGCTATGCAGCTTGCCCCGACCCAATTGATTTTAGGGCTTTTACGACTGTGAATATATATGAAGACAAGAACGCTTATTTCTACGATAGCCAATTTAAGCAAACGCCACGCCCTGGGCATCGTGATTATTTGGGGCAACTTTCGGCAACATTGAAAGATATGAATATGCGAGAGTTGGCTCTCGGCACTAATTCGAGAGGTGGGCAGCAATGGGATATTTGGGAGGCGGTGTATTCGCCTGTTGGAAAAGACGGCTATCCACAACCCATTTGGGATAAAAAAACGGGTGTCATTGACAAAAAAGTAGCTGAATATTGGAAAGAAAACTACGATTTGACTTATATTCTGAAGCGTGATTGGCCAAAATATGGCGATAAATGGCGTGGAAAAATCAGAATCTACTGCGGAGACATGGATAATTTTTATCTGAATAATGCCGTATATTTGGCCGAAGCTGAATTGAAAAACCTCAACAGCCCAGCCTACGAAGGTGAAGTAGATTACGGTGACCGTGCCGAACATTGCTGGAACGGCGACCACACCCAACCAAACTACATCAGTCGCCTACGTTACCACCGAATGTTTATTCCAAAATGGACAGAAGATATGAAGAAAACTGCACCCAAAGGTGTGGATTTGACGAGTTGGCGGTATTAACACCCATTGAAATGGACGTTTAAGGGAACAAAGGAATTGTTATAGTCATTTTTCGGACTTGAAGTCTAAAAGGAAAAGTAAGAATTCCTTTGTTCCATTAGTCAGCCAATTTATTGGCAGAAAAGTCAATAAATTCATTTCTTCCAAGCCTCAGACCATAATAAAGATTTTATGTAAAACTAATATTTTTGAAAATCATCTAATCTATAAGACAAAGAAAGGTCTTTATCCAAAGTAATATAAACCATATTTTTAATAAAAATTGATTCTTTTACTTTTGCTCTCAAAAATTTAGCAGGTAATTTTTTAAAGCGTAAAACCCTTCTGCTTAAATCATAGAAGAAAATTTTATCGTTAATTTTAAAAATGAAACCATTATTTTCGGCAGACACATCAATCGCTGTCTCAAAATTAATTATATCAATTTTTTTTAACTTTTTATCTAAACTGCACAACGTCAAATATCTATAACTACCTGCACCTCTTCCCAAACAAATATAAGTTGACGTAGGTCTAAAGATAAATCTCGGAATCATTCCGCTGTGAGTTTCGCAACTTAACCATAAGCCAAGAGAATCTACAAGCCCACTCATCTTTACTTCAACATCAAACTTGCCACTATCAATAGGTACATATTTCACATAGTCTTTATTCACAAAAACAGTATCCTTGACTTCAGTACAACTAAAAAAATCATCTTTTCCCAAGGTTGACTCTTTCATTAATTTAATATCTTCACCCGTACTTTTTTGTAACGACTTTGAACCGTCCTTACATCCAAATAAGAATACAATTATAAAGTAGAAAAGCATATTGTGGTTCATTAGTACATTCTTGATAATATTATTACCTTCCCAACTAAAGATTTATTAATGATGTGTATAAAAGGCATTAAGAAGTTACTGTAAAGAGGATAGATTTGACCAGTTGGCGGTATTGACACCCATTGAAATGGGCGTTTAAGGGAACAAAGGTATTGTTTTAGTCACTTTTCGGACTTTAAGTCCGAAAGGAAAAGTAAGAATTCCTTTGTTCCCTTAATCGGCCAATTTATTGGCTGTGCTATTTCAAAGCCTCAGCATGAAGCATTTCTAAACCTACCGATGCACGAGGTTTGAAGCCTGTCCAAGGCTTTTCGTTAGAGTTTTGGTTGCTGAGGTCTAAATATTTAGCGTAATCTTTTTTCTTCAAATGGATTCCCAAAAAGGCCGTTACGAAATGTTGGTTGATGTTATTAATACGGCGTTCGTTCCAAGCTGGTTCAGCGTAGCGGTAATATTCATCAAAATGTAACCCTGCCTTCAGAGATTCGGCTGGCGGTGGATTTGGTGCTACATTATGGCGGGCGTTCATATACGTAAGCATATAACGATTAGCATTTACTGCACCGTTATAAATTGCCTTAATTCCCTTCTCATAACCCGAAATATCATCTTGACTTCCTGCCACAAAGAATGTCGGAATCTTCAAGCCTTTCAAACTTTCAGCATCCCAAACGCCACGTTCCATGCCCCACGGAGCAAAAGCCACCACTGCTTTTATGCGTGGGTCGATGCTGGCTTTATATTCGGCATTATTACCCGTACGAACTTCAATAGCTTTGCTACCGCCACTCAATGCCCCAAAAGTTTTGATGATTTGGTCGCTGTACCCAGCACCTGCCACATTCAAAACGCCATAGCCACCCATCGAATAGCCGATGAGTCCGATATTTTGGTCATCAACAATTCCTGATAAAAAACTGCTTTTATCTTTTCCTAAATTGGCAATCTGATTCATGATAAAAATATCATCTTTTGAGCGATTGAGTAAGGTACTCGAAAACGCTGCGGCATCACGAAACGTAGATTCGGTATGGTCAATCGCTACTACGATATACCCTTTCGACGCTAAATTTTCGGTCAAGTAAGTCAATAAAAGTCTCGAACCTAAATAACCATGCGAGACAATAATGAGCGGAAACGCTCCATCAGTAGTTTTCGGGGCTGCATCACGCACGGCACGGCCTAAAAAAGTGAACGGAATCAATGGGCGTTTAGGGTCATTTGATGAACCCATCACTTGGTCATAAGTTACTAAATCTTTTACATCGGCCGATACGTTGGCAGGATACCACACTTCTACTTTGAGCGGTCGGTCGTAGGTAGGGTCAACGCCCCCTTTCGATTTTAGCACATCAACTTGGTTTTTATTCACAAAATCAAGCGTACGAACGCCAATTTTGTATTCACCACGAGGTGCAAGTTCAGGGGCATCGGGCAAGGCATCGCCATAAACAAAAGTTTCAGCAGTGTTTTGGGCAAATGTATTTGAATAAGCTACTAAACTGATGGCAAGAATCAGTAATTTGGTGGAGATTAATTTCATTGTTTAAAGTCGAATTTGAATGAGAATATTTCTGCAAATTAGACAAGAAAAAAGGATTTTTGTTTGGGTTTTTCTATTATTTTTATGCTGCTATTTTTACCCAAAGCCATGAAAAACATCTTTACTCTTTTCTTTTCACTGTACTTCTTAGTCGAAAGTGTTGCTCAAAATAAGGTAGATAGCCTAAAACAGCTCTTAGCAAAAACCAAAACCGATACAGCTCGGCTCAATATTCTTGCCGACATCATCAAACAAAGCCTTTACACTGACCCAACCGAAGCTCGGAAATTTGCCCAACAATACCTTTCAATTGCCCAGAAAGATAAAATTATAAAGGAAATTGCCCGTGGAACAAATCTAATTGGTATGACATACCACGTTGCGGGCGATGTAACGCAGGCTCTTGACTATTACGTTGAAGCCCTGAAGAAATACGAGACCATCAAAGACTCGCTTTATATGGGCATTTCGATGAATAATATTGGGGCATGTTATCAGTTCAGAAAAAAGCCCAAAGAAACCATCGAATATTATGAAAACGCTTTGTCAATTTTCAAGAAAATCAATAATAAACAATGGATTGCCAATGTCTCTTATAATTTAGCAAGCCAATATGCTGAACAAAAAAACTTCTCTAAGTCGCTCGTTATGAGCCAATTAGCCTTAAAGTCTTTTCAAGAATTAAAAGATAAAAACTCTGAAGGATTAGCCTTTACACAACTCGGGCGGATTTATCTTGATACCGAAAAATATACACAAGCAATAGCATATTTCGAGAAATCGAATCAACTGATTTCGGAAACCGACGACCCGATTGCGGTAGGCATCAATTACGAAAACTTAGGAGCTGCCTATACGCAAGTTGGTAACTATTCGGCTGGCGAAACTAAGCTTCTACGTGCCATTGACATCTTCAAAAAACACCAATCGCTTGAGCATCTGACTAAATCGTTGGCGGCCATAAAAACGCTCTATGCCAAATGGGGAAAATTTCAAGAAGCATTTCTCTACGGCGAAGAATTTCAGAAAGCCAACGATTCATTGTTTAATGCCACCAAAGATGAGCGAATGCTCGAAACCATAAAAAAGTATGATTTAGAGAAAAAAGAGCAACAAATTAGCCTACTCAACTCACAAAATGAGTTGAAAGATTTGAAAATCAAGAAGTCGGAAGAAGAGGCCGTTTTTTATGGTTTGGGTATTTTAGGTTTAGCCGTTTTGGTAGGAATTGGCTTTTATTTGTATCAAGTAAAGAAAAAAACGAGCGAAGAACTTTCGCAAAAAAATGCAATTATCACCGAAGCCTTGCACGAAAAAGAGGTTTTGATGCAGGAAATTCATCATCGAGTAAAAAACAATTTACAAGTAGTTTCGAGTTTATTAAGTATCCAATCTCGACATCTTACTGACAATCAAGCAATTGAAGCCATAAAAGAAGGACAAAACCGTGTAAAGACAATGGGGCTGATTCACCAAAGTCTTTATCAAGAAAACGATTTTCGGGGCGTAAATGTGCAAAACTACATTAGCAAACTTATCAAAAATCTGTTTAGCTCGTACAATATTCAGCCCGAAAAAATACAACTCAAAACCGAAATCAGCGAATTAAATCTTGATATTGATACCGTTGTTCCGCTCGGCTTAATTATCAACGAATTGGTGACAAATGCTCTCAAATATGCTTTTCCTGATAATAAAAAAGGAATAATTTGGGTAAAAACTGGCCTCGAAAACGAAAGTTTTATTTTGCAAGTTTATGATGATGGCGTTGGACTCCCCGAAGGTTTTAATATCGAAAAAAGTAGCTCGATGGGGTATCAGTTGATTCAAAATTTTGTCAATAAACTTTCTGCCAAACTCACAGTTCGTACAGAAAACGGCACCTTTATCGAAATTTCAATTCCCCAAAAAAGTATTCAAAAAACATGAGCGAAATCCGAATTCTGATTATCGAAGATGACCCAATTATTGCTGCTGACATTGCCGATTATCTCAATAATGTTGATTATCGGGTTTCGGGCATTGCGTATAATCCCACACAAGCTTACGAACAATTAAAGACAAATTTACCTGATTTAATTTTGCTCGACATCAACCTTTCTTCTGAGCAAAATGGCATTGATATTGCCACATTTATTCATCAAAACCACGCCATTCCGTTTATTTTTCTTACCTCCTACTCTACCCGTGACGTACTAAATAAAGCCAAAATAACCGAGCCAAGTGGTTATATCGTAAAACCATTCGATGAAGAAGATTTGTTTGCCACCATCGAAATTGCCCTCTATAATTTTGCTCAAAAACAAAAATATACACGTCCGTTACTCGATTTTTCGAGAATCAATAAAAGCATCGTCAATCCACTTTCTGACCGAGAGTTTGAAGTACTGCAACAAATCTTTGAAGGTAAAACCAACCAACAAATGGCCGATGCTTTGTTTGTTTCGGTAAGTACCATCAAGACTCACATCAGTAATATTTTCTTCAAATTTGAGGTAAATTCTCGTACTTCTCTCATGGCAAAGGTGCGGAATTAAGATTTTCTTCATTCATAAAAATCATACTTTAGGCTGATTTTTTAATAACTAATGGCTAATAATTTTGTAGTGTTCAAAACAAAAAACACCTGTAATCAAGAATTAGCCATGACACAAATGAAAACAGCTCTCACAATAATACTCTTGCTTTTCTCGGCTACGCTTTTTGCACAGCGTATAGCAAAGCCTAAAATGAATCAGAAAAACAATAGTCAGGAAACCAAACCACAGGCAAAGATAAAGAAAGAAGGCTGGGGTGATGTTGGCTCGGCGAAGGGAAGCAGTGAGTATATTGGCGAAACAGAGAAAAATAGAAATACTCAAAATCAAACAAACGCAACTATTAAGAACAAAAAGCCCGATACAAATAATTTGAGCGACGGCGACGACCCTTTTGGTAAAACAAAACCAATGAAAACTAATAATTTGGGTGAAGACGACGACCCTTTTGGAAAAACCAAAAAAAATAATCTACCAAAAAAGAAAAATGGCTATGCCAATCAGGAAGTGAGTTATTGAAGACATCCTTAGCTATTTTCAGAAGCTAAGTTAAGCGTGTTTCTAAAACCTTTATTGTTCAACATTTCAATAAATAGCCATGAAAATATACATTTTAGCCCTCGGCTTACTGCTGAGTCAAGTAGTTTTTGCCCAAAGTTTTACGCTATTCCCTAATAGTGCCAGTAGTAATGCCCTCAATAGCACTGCCAATAAAGTAGGGATTAATATCGGAAGCCCTAACGCCGAACTACACATTAATAGAACTGGCAATAACAACGTGCAAATGCAATTTACGAATGGCTCAACGGGAACTAATACTGCCAATGGGCTTTGGTTTGGCATTGATGAAACAGGAAAAGCATTATTGAATAATCGGAAGCTAAACTCTGAATTTCTTATTAATCTTAACACTACTGGCACAAATGCCCTGTATAGGTTTGAAGAAGGTTTTAGTACGAATCGGCCCATTATTTCGCACAATAACATTTGGGTACGTGATACTACACAAGTATTGAACAATAGTTCGAGCTATGTTATTGGGGCTTCAAGTAAATACAATACCGTTGAGCTTCTATTACGAACAAAGGGCGTTGTATCTGATTCGGAGTTTTCGCTTAGGCGTTATCCAGCAGCCAGTAATATAATGAAACATAATGTTAGCATGGCGGGGCAAACGGTTTTTGAAAATATTGATCAGTATAATCAAGGCAGCTTTATATTCTTAGACTCACGGGTTAGGGCTTTGACTAGTAACTCTGAAAGCTTTATTAGTTCGACCAGAATAGCAATAAATGTAGCTCCTAACGATAATTTTGAAAACACACTTGAAGTAAATGGAAATGCTCGCATTGGTGTAAATGGCAACTCAATTACGGCTATCAACAACGAAGAATTAGAGGTTGATTTACCAAGTATTGCAGGAGGCAGTACGCACACACAAAGTTTTCCAATGGCCAATATCATCAAAGAAAGAAATACGGTTTTGGTATCGCCCAATGTAACCTTACCCAGTGGTTTTATTATTGCACATGCACGGGTTTCGGCCAATAACACCGTTGAGATTACGTTTGCGAACCTAAGTTCATCAAGTATAGATTTATCTCGGGGTATTTTCAACTGCACAGTCATCACATTCCCGTTTATTCCCTAAAACCACTCAATAAGTAATAGCTCAGTTAGTTTATTTTTTGAGCTATTTTTCCAAAATTTGATAAACTTTTAAAAAATATACGCTATGAAACGTTTTCTTCGAACATCGCTTTTTACTATCATTGGGCTTATATCAATCATTGGTATTGCACTATTATTTCTCAACTTCAAAGGGGTGCCATCTTATGAAGTAGCCATTCCAGAAAACATTAAAAACCTAAAAGTCGAGGTTACACCCGAACGTGTAGCTCGTGGCGAAAAAATTGCGACAGTTCTTTGCAATGGTTGCCATGCCAATAATGATAATCGCTTGGTAGGCAAACCAATACTTGATTTACCCGCCGAATTTGGCAAAGCCTACTCGCTCAATATTACACAAGATAAGGAAGAAGGAATTGGAAATTGGACTGATGGCGAAATTATGTATTTCTTAAAAACGGGTATCAAACGCAACGGTAAATACTCGCCAATTATGCCAAAATTACCACGTATGGCCGATGAAGACGTAAAATCAGTGATTGCTTATCTGCACTCCGACCGTTATCCTGTGCAAGCAACCAAAGGCAAACAACCCGACCAAGCACCGAGTTTATTGCTAAAAGTGCTAACAAATACAGTAATGAAACCGCTCGAACCAATCAAAGAGCCAATCAATGTTCCTGATTCGACGAACGTGGTCGAATTCGGAAAATATATTGCCAATGATATGATTGCTTGCTACGCTTGCCACTCGAAAGATTTCTCGAAACAAGACCCACTTCACCCAGAAAACTCGCTGGGTTTTTACGGAGGAGGAAACCCGATGCCTAACCTCGAAGGGCAAATTATCCCCTCATCGAATATAACATTTGATGAAGAAACTGGTATCGGTAAAAAATATACCGAAGCACAGTTTGTTGACGCAGTAAAACTTTGTAAAAAACCTGATGGCAGTACACTCCGCTACCCAATGCAGCCGCATATCACACTAACTGATTACGAAGTAAAAGCTGTTTATGCTTATCTCAAAACGATTCCCAAAATTAAGAATCAAGTAAAATAAAATTATCGTAAAGTTGTGGTCAATCAGTGCTATTATAGTACTGATTAGCTACCGCTTTGCCCAAATTTCAGACAATTTTATACCATGAAAACTATACACAAATTATTCATTTTAGTGCTTTTCGTCAGTCTCAATGCTTGTAGTAAAGAAGGTTCGACCACCGCAATACCCGACCCAACGGCCATGATTATTGATAAATGGTGGTGTGCAAAAGCTGGAACTGGCACTATTGCCTCACAATATTTCAAGGCTGATGGCACTTGGGAACAAGGCTCGAAGGGCGGAAAATTTAACGATACTGGCAAATGGGTTTTATCAGCCGATAAAACAAAAATCGTTCTCTCTTCGGTGTTAGATTATAACAAAAAATCAAAAACAGGTTGGGAATATACAATTACTTCGGCTTCAGCTACAAATTTACTAATGAACTGGTCGGCTTTTGGTGTAAAAATGGATTTGGAGGTTTGTAAGTAAAACTTTCTATTGGCTTTGTGCGGTAGGTTATGCAAGATATATTTATACGATTAAATACTAAAGTCATACAATTACGTGTTTAAAAAGAATTACCGATATGATAAATCTATGAACAAAAAAAATTTGCCTTTACTCTATTTATTGGTATTGGGGAGTTTCTCCTTACTCGCCCAGCCACCCGCTGGCCCAAGAGGAGAACGCCCACCGAAGCCAAATGCTGAACAGTTTACTGAAAGAATAACCAAAGAATTAAACCTAAATGCAGCTACTTCAAAAAAGGTTCACGATGCTTTTTTGAATAATATTAAAAAGATGGATGCCATTTTTGCCAGTAAATTAGAAGAAAAAGATAAAAGAGCTGCTTTGGATGCCAATAAAAAGGCTTTCGAGAAAACGATGAAGAGTATTTTGAATCCTGCTCAATATGCACAGTTTTTGAAGCTGGAGGCCGAACGCCCTGGGCCACCGCCTCCGCCACCGAATGGTGAAAGACCACCAAGACCAAGATAAGCAAAAAGCGGTAGTAAAGTTTGTACTTTACTACCGCTTTTATTAGAAGAAGATCTATCAAATCTTACGCTTCAACTCAAAGTGCTGTCCAAGATAGACTTTTCTTACCAGTTCATCACTTGCCAATTCTTCGGCTGTTCCTTGTCGGAGGATTTTGCCTTCAAAAAGTAAATAAGCTCGGTCGGTGATTGAAAGAGTTTCGTTTACGTTGTGGTCAGTTATCAAAATTCCGATGTTTCGGTCTTTTAGTTTTGCTACAATTCCTTGAATCTCTTCTACGGCGATAGGGTCAACGCCCGCAAAGGGTTCATCAAGTAAAATAAACTTTGGGTCAACTGATAAAGCTCTCGCAATTTCACAACGGCGGCGTTCACCACCTGAACACACAATCCCTTTGTTTTTACGTACGTGCGTAAGGCTAAACTCTTCGAGCAACGATTCAGTTTTTTCTTTACGTTCGGCTTTGGTCATGCTGGGCTTTGCCAATTCCAAAACGCCCAAAATATTTTCTTCGACCGTCAAATCTCTAAAAATTGAGGCTTCTTGAGCCAAATATCCTACGCCCAATTTTGCACGTTTATACATCGGCAACGAAGTAATATCCAAATCATCGAGCCAAACTTTGCCACTATTGGGTTTTACGAGTCCAGTCGCCATATAAAACGAGGTGGTTTTGCCCGCACCGTTTGGGCCGAGCAGTCCAACAATTTCACCCTGCCCTACTTGGTAACTTACATTATTATTGACCAGTCGTTGACCGTACTTTTTTATCAAATTTTCTGTTCTTAATATCATATTTTTTAGTCCACAGTCGATGGACAATAGACGACAGTTAAATAAATTAATAAAAGCCGTTACTTATCATTTAAGGTTCAAATTTACAGAGTTTTATTCAAAACTCTTGTTAAAGTTTGTTAAGGTAGCAAACGCTTCTTAGAACTATTGACTTTCAGTCTATCGACGGTCGTCTAATACTTTATATCTTTTAACATCAACTGCAAGGTCGTTTTATTATTGAAAGTATTTTCATCTACCTGATACGCTATACTAAAATATTTATTGGTGTTCAATCGCTCGAAATGTTCTTCCACCATTCCGAAACCTACTGCCGTCAGAATCGCCCCTGTTTCTTCTTCAAAAAGCTCCAAACGCAGGTGTTTTTCTTTCATTACTCTCGGTGCATATTTGAGAGTAAGATTTTCGGTTACGAAAATTGGCTGCATATTTTCTGGGCCAAATGGAGCCATTTGATTCATAATTCGATAAAATTTAGAACTAATTTCGGCCAATTTTATCTTTAAATCAACGGTTACAACGGGTGTTAATTGTTCAGGCGTAATGTATTTGCTCACAACTCTATCAAACTCTAAGCGAAAAGCATCAATGTTTTCGATGGGCATGGTCATGCCTGCGGCATGGGTGTGTCCACCAAATTGTTCGAGCCAATTGGCACATTCTTCAATCGCCCCGTAAAGATTAAAACCTGCCACCGAACGAGCTGAACCAGCCGCTTTTTCGTGCGATTTTGTGAGAATAATTGTCGGACGATAATATTTTTCGATGCAGCGGCTCGCCACAATTCCGATAACTCCTTTGTGCCAATCTTCTCGATAAAGAACCGTACTTTTAGCGGTATTGAGCATCCATTCATCACCCTCAATCATTGCCAGTGCTTCTTCTGTAATGCGAGAGTCAAAGGTTTTTCGCTCAGAATTATGCTTTTGAATTTCACTTGCAAATGCCAAGGCTTCATCATAATCATCTGATAATAAGAGCTGTACGGCTGCTTTGGCGTGTTTGATTCTTCCTGCGGCATTGATCCTTGGGCCTAACACAAAAACCACATTCTCGACCGTCATTGGAGTCATAAAACCTGCTACTTCCTTCAAAGCCTTTAGTCCGATTCGTGGGTTTTCATTGAGTTTTTTTAAGCCATAAAAAGCCAACACTCGATTTTCGCCCGTAATCGGAACAATATCTGATGCAATACTTACGACACATAAATCCAAAAATTCATATAAATTTTCAATCGGTATTTCGGTGCGAGTACAGAATGCTTGAAGCAATTTAAAACCAACGCCATTTCCTGTCAATTCTTTGTACGGATATGGGCAATCTTTACGTTTTGGATCAAGTACAGCAACGGCATCGGGGAGCGTTTCATCAGGTTCGTGGTGGTCGCAAATGATAAAATCTATGTTAAATTTTTCTTTCGCCAAAGTCACTTTATCTTGAGCTTTGATACCACAGTCAAGACAAATTACGAGCGAAACACCTTGCTCAGCCGCCCATTCAATGCCCTGTACGGAAACACCATAGCCTTCTTCGTAGCGGTCGGGGTTATAGTATTCTAAATTTCCATAAAACGTTGATAGAAAACCATATACGAGTGCAACCGCTGTTGTACCATCCACGTCATAATCGCCATAAACCATTATCTTTTCGCCATTTTCGATAGCTTCCCTGAGCCGAACAACGGCTTTTTCCATATCGGGCATCAGGAATGGGTCGTGTAAATGACTTAATTGCGGACGAAAAAAATCTCGGGCTTCATCGAAAGCAGTAATTCCACGCTGCACGAGCATGGCAGCAAGGGCTTTATCTACATTAATCGCTTGCGAAAGTTCAACGATAGATTCAGTACTTGGAGTAGGTTTATATGACCAACGTTTTTCGGGCATTGTACAGCTTAGTTTATATAACGAGATGTAAAATTACGGATTTATTTATGCTTTTAAACGAAAAACCCTTGTAATAAGCCATTCTTAGGAGCAAAAACAAAAATCCGTAGTCTAAGAATTTCTTAAAACTACGGATTCATTGAATATTTCTAAATTCCTATTACTTCTTCTCTTTCTTCCCAAACAACGAAAAATGTACGTATCGCTTCGGGTTTGCTTTCATATCTGCCATCAGAAGAGCAATATTTGCAGCAGTTCTATCGAGGTTTACGTATAGTGAATCATCTTTAGCCAATTTTCCCAATGTTCCTTTTCCTTGATTAATTTCTTTGATAACACCCTGCAAACCAGCTACCGATTTATTGAGTTGCACAACGGTTTCGCCCAATTTCATGGCATTTAGCGAATCGGCAAAAGTGCTACTTTTCTGCAAAATTGGCTTGATTTGAGCATCGAGGTTACTCGATAGCGTATTCAGATTAGCTGTAAGCACGGCCGCATTGGCCGTGATTGCCGAAAGATTTTTTGAGTTTGCCGCTACTACCCCATTCACACCTGCGGTAGTTTGGGTAGCACTTGCCATTAGAGTTTTCAAAGCCACTGCCGTTTGGTCGAATTGTTTGATGATAGCCGTAGTAGTTGTCAGAAGTGAATCAACGTTTTTGAGCGTTGGTGCAAGTTTATCTGTCACCGAAGCTACCATTCCCTTTTCAACTTCACTTCCTATTACCCCTTCATCTTCTAAATCTTTTCCTGCTTCAATTCTGAGTTTTACTACCTTTCCGCCTAAGAGGCCATTATCAGCTAAAATAGCAACGGTTTTATCACTAATTTTGATGTCTCGCTTGATGGCCAACATTACTTTTATACGGTTTTTATCTTGCTCTGGTTCGACTAAAACCACACGACCCACTGGCACACCATTGAAGGTTACAGGGTTAGAAGTTTGCAAGCCTTCTGCATTTTCGTAATAGGTATAATATTCATTTTCGGTACGGAAAATATCCAAACCTTTCAAGAAATTAAATCCTAAATAAAATATTGCAAAAGCAATAATACCCAATAAACCAACTTTGTATTCTTTTTTCATAACCCCTAACCCCTAAAGGAGAACTTTTATTTTTTCACAAAAGTACGCTAAAGCAATCTACAAACCAAAACTCATAACTTTGTAAAAAGAAAACTTAAAAAAAACATCGTTTGTTCCCCTTTAGGGACGGTCCGCCGCAGCGGTTAGGGCGTTTTCTCCTTCTCTTCCTTATACGCCTTAACTGCCTTAAATATTGCTTCGGCTATTTTATCTTGTCCGTCGGAGCTACCCAGTATTTTCTTATCAGCGGCATTCGTCAAGTATCCTGTTTCGACATAAACACTTGGCATTGTTGTTTGCCACAGAAGCTGAAATCCTGCTTGTTTTACGCCACGACTACGATGCCCTACTTTCGAGATTTGTTTTTCAACCATACTTGCCAGCTTTACGCTTTCTTTCATAAAGGCATTCTGATAATTGGCAAGCATAATATTGGCCATTGGTGAACTGAGGTCATAGCCTTTGTAGTTTTTCTTGTAGTTATCTTCCATCAAAATAACTTCGTTTTCACGCATGGCGAGTTCGAGGTTATCTTCAGTTTTGTGCAAACCCATTACGTAGGTTTCCGAACCACTCAATTTTGATGAATGTGGATTTGCATTGACATGAATACAGATAAACAAATCGGCTTTATTGCGGTTGGCAATAGCCGCTCGTTCGTGAAGCGGAATGAAAACATCAGTCTTTCGGGTATAAATTACTTTTACGCCCGGAAGATTTTGTTGCAACTTTTTCCCCAATTTGAGCGTCACATTCAGAGCAATATCTTTTTCTTGGAGCTTGCTATGATGGGTGCCTGGGTCTTTGCCACCATGCCCTGCATCAATTACAATCGTTCGGATTTTCCCGCTCTGAGCATGAGCTATTTCGAGCGAGAATATAATGATAAGTAGGACTTTAAGATTTTTTAACATGATTTTATGGGCAAACGTTCTTTCACTACTATATAATAGCTAATTTTGTGCCATTAGTAAGCGTTAATAGAATAGTTTTTGCAGAAAAAGCCAAAAAATTGAAGATTTACATAAATACTCGGCACGGCTTTCTCTCGTAGGTTATAATAATAGGACATTTTTTACAAAGATACGTTTTTTGGAACAACTTAGAAAATATACATCCCACCATAAAAAGGGACTTAAAACATTTACGAATTTGACATTTGCAAGGTTGAATACATTGCCGAAGTTAGGTTTTCAAATAGCTTTCGGCCTGTTATTTTTATTGACATTCAATTCTTTTGCACAGTTTCCTGGTAGTGGTAGATTACAAAACCTCGGAGGAGGAAATACTTCCCGCCCTACAACCTCTCGTCCAACGAGTACACCTCGCCCATTCGGAAATAAACTTTTTGAAGAAAAGAAAGATACTACTCGTGTATCAATCCCTGACTCACTTCGCAGTAAAGACACAGATTTACAGACAACAGTAAAGTATATGGCCGAAGATTCAACGGTGATGGATGTTTCGGGAGAAGTAATAAACCTTTATGGCAAAGCGGTTGTAACCTACGGAGACATTGAACTGAAAGCTGACTATATAAAAATTGATTGGGGAAAAAGCGAAATTTTTGCTCATGGCTCGCCCGATACCACAAAAGCGAATCGTACTAAAGGGAAACCTATTTTTTCGCAAGGTGGCGATAATTATAATACCGATTCGATTCGGTATAATTTCAAGTCAAAAAAAGCAATTATTAAAAATATTGTAACCCAACAAGGCGAGGGCTTTGTAACGGGCGAGCGTGTAAAAAAAGATGCCAATGATGATATGTATTTGGTCGATGCTAAATATACAACTTGTAATCTGAAAGAACCCCATTTTCATATTTCTGCCCGAAAAATCAAACTTGTCAATAAAAAACAGATTATTTCGGGGCCGTTCAATTTTGTATTAAGTGGCATTCCACTGCCCATTGGATTGCCTTTTGGATTCTTTCCTGTACCTAAAAATAAAGAAGCTGGTACTTCGGGAATCATCATGGGTACGTATGGCGAAGACCCAAATAATAGAGGTTTTTACTTCAAAGATTTTGGTTATTATTTTGCTGTCAACGAAAAAATCGGTGTAAAACTCATTGGTCAAATTTATACAAAAGGGAGTTTCGGACTTGGTATTCAATCAAATTACTCTAAACGATATAAATATTCTGGAAGCCTAAATTTTCAGTATAATTACAACAATAATACGCCAGAAGTTGTAGCAACCGACGATTTGAATAACTATAAAACTAAGGATTTTAATCTCAGTTGGTCGCACTCTCCAGCCAATAAACGTCCCGACCGTAGTTTCTCTTCATCGGTCAATTTACGTAGCAATGGCTTTAACCGTAACAATGTAAATACGGTTGATGTGAGTAATTATTTAAGTAGCTCCTCTAACTCTTCGGTGCAGTTTGGACGTACCTTCGCTCAGAAATTGGTAACGAGTTCGGGTATTAATATCTCCCAGAACTTCACAACTGGACAAGTTGATGCTTCGGCTAATTATAGTATTGGTTTGAACCAATTTAATCCTTTTGTACCAGAAAAAAAGCAAATCGGACGTTGGTTTGAATCTTTTAGGGTTGGACTAAACGTTAGCGGTGGCTATCAAGCAACCAATACGCGAGTAAATAGTATCACGAATTATTCTGATTATAAAATTGTGCGAGAAAACGCTGATGGCACCTATTCATCCATTGAAGCAAAACCTTTGACGAATGAAGAAATCAGGCTTCGTGATGCTAATCCACTAACCTTGACAGCCGAAGAAAGAATCGCACAAAAAGCCTTACAAGAACGCCTCAGCAACGTAAGAAAATTGAATAGCTTAGATGCTATTAATGAGGTTTTGAAAGATGGTAAATTTACAAGCACCTATTCGATTCCGATTTCTTTGCCAAATTTCAAGATTGCCCGATACATCAACTTTACGCCAAGTATATCGCTCAGAGGTGACATTTCGACTCAAAGCCTTAGTTATGAATACATTGCGAGCGAAAATGCAGTAAAAATAGATACCGTAAAAGGTTTCTTTCCTACCTACCAAACATCGGTTTCGGGTGGAATGAATACCCGTGTTTATGGGACTTATCAGTTTAAAGGCAAGGGACGTTTGCAGGCAATTCGTCATACATTAGCACCCTCATTGAGCTTGAGTTATGCTCCTGACTTTACGAAGCGACTTTTTGATTATAAAGTTGTAAGAATTGATAAAAATACTGTCAATGGGATAACAACTTATGATACCCTACGACGACTACTATCTAAATATCCAACTTTAGGCTCTTCGGCTGGTGCTTCGGGGAATGTTAGTTTTAGTTTAACCAACCAATTGGAGGCAAAAGTTCGCTCAAAATCTGATACAGCGGCCAAAGCTTTTGAAAAGGTTTCATTACTTGATAATTTGAGTTTAAGCACGGCCTATAACTTATTGGCTATCGGTGACTCAATGAACCTATCAAACATCAATTTGAGTGCTAATACCAACTTATTTAAGAATCTGATAAACCTAAACATGGGTGCAAGCCTTGATCCTTATTTTTATCAAGAAGAAAGTACAGCCGAATTAAGAGCATTAAACCCTGCGGGACGTATCAGACGTTTTTATAAAATTCAACAAGTGAAAGGCATTGCGGGTTTGGCTACGCTCCGTTCAGCCAATATTGCTATTTCAACTCGGCTTTCACCTGCAACTTTCAACCCAGATAAAGCAAAACCAAAGACGAATACTCAAAGTAATAACCCACAAATGGATGCAATGAAAAAATTTGTGGCAGCAAATCCCGAACTCTACGTTGACTTTACGATTCCGTGGACACTGAGTTTGAGCTATAACTTAAATTATTCAAAGCAAGGTTTAGCCGACCCACAAATCACGCAAGCTATCACGGTTCAAGGAGATTTGAGCCTTACGCCAAAATGGAAATTAGGTTTCAATACTGGGTATGATATGCAGTTAAAAGCACCAACATTGACCAATATCACGATTCATCGTGAACTTCACTGTTGGGATATGGCATTTAACTGGACTCCTATTTCGGGCTATTCGGTGCGTAGTAGTTATTCATTTACGCTTAATGTGCGAAGTGCTTTATTGCAAGAACTAAAAGTAAGCCGTAGAAGACAATTTGTTGGTAGTGGAGGATTTTAATTTGGAATGTTTAATGTTAGATTTTTGATGTTTAATTTAAGAAGTACTACACTTTCTAGCATCAAGCATTAAAAATCTAACATCCAATATCAATTTTCTACAACACAAATGTAGCCAGTTTTCTGAATTCTTCTACACGAGCTGCAATTTCATCTTGCGTAAGATTTTGGATACGTTCCGAACCAAATCTTTCAACACAGAAAGATGCCATTGCCGAACCATAAACGATGGCACGCTTCATATTTTCAAAACTCAAATCATCGGTTTTTGCTAAATGAGAGATAAATCCACCTGCAAAAGTATCACCCGCTCCTGTTGGGTCGAAAACTTCTTCTAATGGTAATGCAGGACAAAAGAAAATATCATCGTTTTGGAATAATAATGCACCGTGTTCGCCTTTCTTGATGATAAGCGTTTTTGGTCCCATTGCCATGATAGTTTTAGCTGCACGACGCAACGAATAATCGCCCGAAAGCATACGAGCTTCTTCATCGTTGATAGTTACACAGTCAACATCTTTCAATAATGCTTTCAGATCATCCAGAGCAATATCAATCCAAAGGTTCATTGTATCGAGTAATACAAACTTCGGACGGTTTTTCAAACGCTTCAAAACCAAATGTTGAATAGCTGGAGCAGTGTTTCCGAGCATCAAAAAATCACAATCTTGGTACGATTCTGGAATCTTCGGGTCGAAGTTTTCCATTACATTCAACTGAACTTCTACCGTATCACGGCTATTCATATCGTTGTGGTAGCGACCATGCCAAAAGAACGATTTTTCGTCTTTTCTGATTTCAAGACCGTCCACGTTTACACCATGGCTCACCAAAGTGTCAATCATTTCCTGTGGAAAATCTTCGCCAACAACCGCAACGAGGTTATTTTCTTTTACGAAGTATGAAGCAGTGAGCGTGATGAAAGTGGCTGCTCCACCAATAATTTTATCTGTTTTTCCGAATGGCGTTTCCAATTTATCAAACGCAACCGAACCTACTGTAAGTAATGACATAGATAATTTACCTTTACAAAAGGATTTTTT
>NZ_LXHX01000092.1:0-6075 GCF_001649495.1 Emticicia sp. MM
ATAATTTACCTTTACAAAAGGATTTTTTTAGTGAAAATGTCTATATTATTGCAAAGTTAACGATTTTTTATTTATTTTTCACTTTGTAAAATAGCTTTTTAAATCGGTGGACAACGCTTAAATTCTTTATTTCTATCAAACAAATATCGGTAGGTAATATAAGTCTTGTATTTTTTTGCACCAAGCATTTGGGTTACTTTGAGCATTTTGGGGTTAAAATCGGCAATCCAATTGAGTTCGAGGGTTTCATACTGGTAATTTGGCACCCAACATGCCCTCGAAAACGACAAAGCAATGGCCGATTCGATACCACGCCCTTGATATTCTGGAATTACACCAAAAATTACCCCACGTGCTTTTTTGTTGGTTTTCATCAAAGTATGATACAACCACTTAATTTTCCCAATCAGATTCAGTTTACCATTGATATGCTTAATAATTTGGTTCAATTCGGGAATCATAATAAAAAAAGCAATCGGCTCGTCGTTATGGTAGCCAAACCACATTAATTCTTCTTCCAAAATTGGTTTCATAGTTTGCATGATGGCCGCTGCACGCTCAGGTGTCATTTCACCCGTTGACATATTTTTTGCCCATGCTTTGTTATAAATGATTCTAAAATCTTCAGCAAACTTGGGTAATTCTTTCTTGCTTACGTGCCTAAAATCATAAACTGGAGTATTATAAATACGATTAGCAATCTCGAAAAGTGCAGGGCGAACCACCTTACGTGCTTCAACCTCGGGGATGGGCAACAAAAATGTATATTGCTGGAAATAATCTTGAAAACCGTAATTTTCGAAAAAAGCTCGGTAGTATTTTTGGTGATAAAACATCCCCCAAGTTGGTTCGGCATCATGTGGGTCGATGTGCAGTCCCCACCAATTATCACGCTCACCAAAATTCACCGGGCCGTCCATTGCTTCCATGCCTCGTTCTTGTAACCATGCTTTGCATTTATCAAACATCGCAAAGGCAACTTCCTGATTATCAACACATTCAAAGAAACCCATGCCACCCGTTGGCTGGTCGTTTTGATTAGCTGTATTTGGATTGACGAAAGCCGCCACTCGTGCGATGGTCTTGCCCGAATCGTCAAGAGCAAGATAACGCACACAATCTCCACCATCAAAAAGTGGATTTTTGGTGCGGTCAAAGATTTTTTCGATGTCATTATCGAGCGGACGAATCCAATATTTATTGCCCTTATAAAGGCGTGAGGGAAACTCTAAAAATTCTTTTTGTAGCTTTCTGCTCTCTCCTACTTCAATGATTTGCATACTCAATTACTATTTATGAGTGCAAAGATAGTTTTTAGAGTTCTGAATTCTGAGTTTGAGTGCGGAGTTTTGTTGAATTGTCGATTTTTGAGTAAGATATTACTGAATGATAAATATAGTTTTGATTGTTTGGTTTGTGGATTGGGAATTGCTATTAATTTGCTGTAATCCTTTCACCCCTTGGAAATTCAAATTAAAAATCCCGAAGGGATGTAACGATTATAGATAATTATGCAAAGACAATAAATAAGAACCCCGAAGGGGTGATATGATAATAAAATGGATATACCTTAAAACAAAAAAACATGGCAGGCACATTCTCACAAATCTACATTCAATATATATTTGCAGTAAAAGGGCGAGAAAACCTACTTCAAAAACCATGAAGAGATGAGGTCTTCAAATATATAGCTGGAATTATCAAAGAAAAAAATCAAAAAACCATCATTGTGAATGGCGTTGCCGACCATGTTCATGTTTTTGTCGGCTTAAAACCTTCTATGAATATCTCAATTTTCTACATAAATTTGAAATCGAATACAACGAAAAATATCTATTTGAATGGCTGGATTAACTTGTGTACATTTTTAAAGCCAGACATTTTATTCGTACACTAACCACTATGATAGATTCTTCTCAAGCCAAACATCAAATTCAACGTGTCACAAATTTTCAAGACCTTGTTTCTACGCCATTTAATAGAGAAATAAATGCGATTGGTTGGATACGTAATCTAAAAGGTGATTTCGCTGAGATTATCAGTAAGGTAGAAATAAACGGAAATATCACAGTAATAGATGAAGAGCTACTTCGTAAACTTTCATTGAGTGAGCAAGGGCAACTTGCTCGTGAAATTATACTCAACGACTTACAATTACTCACTGCACACGGTGCGGCTCCAATTCTTAATGTGATTAAATCTTACGAACGAGACGAAGACTATCCATTCTTCCCGACCGATGTTTACTCTTTCCATGTGGACCATTCGCCTATACCAACCGATACTTTTTTATGTACGTATTACGGTGTTCCGAGCGAAATAGTACCAAATTCAGCAGTCGTACAAAAAATACTGATTCCCGAAATACGTGATGAACTCAAAAAACTATATGGTAATGAAGATGAAGGTTTTGAAGACTTTCTAACTGAAAACTTCTTTGACTTACACTATCAACCTAAACCAAATGCTTTGCCTTTCAGTTTAGGTATTGGTCATATATGGCGGTTGGCCATAGATTATCCTGAAAGCAAAATACTGCCATGTGTTCATCGTGCCCCCAAAGAAAAAACTGAACGATTATTGCTTATTTGTTGATTATTGATGAAGACTATGTACATTTAGCCTAACTAAAAGAAAGGAGTTTGTTTGAACTTTACTTTCAGTTATTCAGACAATAAACAATACATTTATTCAACCAAAATAAACCTATAACAATTATGAAAACAAAAGTATTATTACTGTTTTTTCTTACATTTTCATACATAAGTTTTGCCCAAAACAACTTAAAAGTTGGTGCCGCAAAGATTGATATTACGCCTGAACTCAGTGAATTGCCAAGTGGCTTTCTTGGTATTTATGACAGGATACATTCACGAGCAATCGTAATTGCTGATCAAAATAAAACTGTAGCTTTAGTAACACTCGATGTTGGTGCAATTCCTAATGAAATGGCTAAGAGTTTACTCGAAAAAATAGCGACTCAAACAGGTATTCCGACTACAAATATCATGCTTACTGCCACACATACTCATAGTGTACCTTTCAGGATAGGTGGAGAGGCATTTGAAGCTAAAGTTGTAAACTCTGTAAAACAAGCAAAAGATAAACTACAACCTGCCAAAATTGGCTACGGTGAAGGCGTTTCTTACATAAACGTGAATCGAAATATTATCGACCCCAAGACAAGAAGATGGTGGGAAGGACCAAATTATGACGGTCCATCTGATAAAACCGTTGCGGTGGTTACGTTTGAAACCCTTGATGGTAAACCAATAGCTGTGCATTATAACTATGCCATGCACGCCGTTACGGTTGGGATGTTGGACATGGTAAGTGGTGATGCCCCAGGCACAACTTCTAAATATATTGAAGATACTTTTGACGATAAAATTGTAGCAGTCTGGTCAACAGGTGCTTGTGGCGACCAAAACCCGATCTACTTTCAGCAGACCTATGATTTGCGTGAAATAAGGATAAAAGAATATGCTTCAAGAGGCATAGATATTAGCAATAAAATGCCTCCAGGTGGTCAAGGCTTGAATAGAGACGACCCACAAGTAGCAAAATTGATGCAACAGCAAAAACAAATGATTGTATCAATGGGGCAGTTTTTGGGTGAAGAAGTAATGCACGTAATGAGAGGTATTGAAAGAAAAGAAAGCAATGTAAAAATTTATGCCAATCAAAAAATAGTAACTTGCCCAGGCCGTAAACGCTTAGATGAAGGCAGAGCTGGGTATGCTGGAACTTATGAGGATGCCGACTCGATTGATATCAAACTTGGATTAATAAGTATTAACGATATTGCCTTTTCTTCAGTTGGTGGTGAAGTATTCAACCCCATCTCAACTCGTTTGAAAAGAGAGTCACCATTTGCACATACAATGATGCTAACGCTTACAAATGGATATGCAAAATCTGGTTATATCCCTCATGATGCTGCATTTGGAACTTACACATTTGAAGTAGTATCTTCAAGATTAAAACCTGGATTTGCCGAAAGTGCCATTGTGAATGGCATTTTGGATATGATGTATGAAAGTAAACAACTTCAAAAATAAATAGTTTTACGATAAAATTACCGATAAAAACAATGCGAATATTATTTACAGGTGGCTCAGGAAAAGCAGGGAAACACGTAATTCCGTACTTACTCGAAGAAGGACATCAAGTGCTAAACGTTGACCTTACGCCACTAAAACACCCAGGAGTAGATAACCTAATAGCTGATATTACTGACTCTGGACAAATGTTTAATGCCATGAGTTCATACACAGGCTTGCACGAACTCGAAGCTGGCAATGGCATACCAAAATTTGATGCAGTTGTGCATTTTGCGGCTGTCCCTCGAATTTTAATCAAGCCCGATAACGAAACTTTTCGAGTAAATACGGTTGGCACATATAATGTGATTGAAGCAGCCGTGAAATTGGGCATCAAGAAAATCATCATTGCTTCGTCGGAAACTACCTACGGTATTTGCTTTGCAGATGGTGTAACTGACCCAAAAGTTTTGCCACTCGAAGAAGATTATGACGTTGACCCGATGGATAGCTACGGTTTATCGAAAGTTGTGAATGAAAAAACGGCACGGAGCTTTCAACTACGCTCAGGTTTTGATATTTATGCCCTCCGCATCGGAAATGTGATTGAACCGCACGAATATGCTGAGCTTTTTCCCCATTATTTCAAAAATCCAGAAGTCCGTCGTCGAAATGCTTTTTGTTATATTGATGCTCGTGATTTAGGGCAAATCGTAGATTTATGTCTGCAAAAAGATGGACTTGGTTATCAGGTTTTCAATGCTGGTAACGACCATAACGGTGCGATTATTCCAAGCAAAGAACTGGCAGAAAGATTCTTCCCGAATGTACCAATCACTCGTGAATTAGACGAGCATGAAGCATTATTTTCTAATCGTAAAATCCGTGAAATGCTGGGTTTTAAAGAGCAACATAATTGGCGAAAATATGTAAAATTAGGCTAAACGCATAATTGTATTAATTCTCAAACAACTATTATTCTCGGTAAGAGAATGATTTAGCCCAAATACTTTTTAACTACAATTTTCGAAATTAGTAGAGAACATTCTTTTTAAAGTTTTTTGCATAATTAAATGAGTAGATTTTTCATTTGTTTATTTTTTCAACCTTCTAATTGTTAATGCTTTGACAATCATTAGCTAACATAGGCTTTACATGGGGTGAGTACTTTTGCGGCTCAACAAACAGGATTCACAACCCATGAAAAAAACTTTATTATTCATCTTACTTGGATTTTTACTTTGTATTAATGCTTTTTCGCAAGGAACGGATGCCACAATTGCTGGTGTGGTAAAAGACGAAAAAGGTGAAGGAATTCCAGGAGCTTCGGTTCGTGTTCGTAACGAATCGACTGGTTTTCAGACTGGTACACTCACCAACATCAATGGTGAATTTCAATTGCAACAACTTCCGCTTGGTAAACCTTACACTATTACGGTTTCGTTTGTGGGTTATCAGACTCAAAAGTTTTCAGATTACGCTCTTAATCAAGGAGATAAATTGAAAATTGACGCAAAACTAATGACTTCAAGCACAACTTTATCGGAAGTTGTAGTGTCGGCAAATTCATTTGTTAATAAAGAAACCGAAAGAGCTGGTGCGGCAATTGCCGTTTCGGCCTTGCAGATGAAACAGCTTCCGATGGAAGGTAGAAACTTTACGGCTTTAACTGCACTTTCTCCACTACAAGGCCGAAATGGTAGTTTTAGTGGTCAACGTACTTCATCAACTAACGTAACGATGGACGGTGCCAATGCCCGAAATATGTACACCAACGGAGCTGTTGGCAATGGCCCTTACACGATTTCGCAAGAAGCTATCCGTGAATACCAAGTTTCGACCAATAATTATGATGTAACACAAGGCCGCCAAGGTGGTGGTTCGGTCAATGCGGTTACCAAAAATGGTACGAATACAATGGAAGGTTCGGCATTTTTCTACCAAAGAGCAAGTAAAGCAAGGCTTTTTGGCAAAGAATTATTCCCGATGAATAGTAAATTCAATGCTAACGGAACACCAAGAACGACCAATA